>CAZFWE010000018.1:0-5942 GCA_964522685.1 uncultured bacterium
ATGGCGCTCTTGGTCACGAGCACAGGATCGATCACTCCATCTTTGACGAGATCGCTGAATTCATCCGTGAGCCCATTATAGCCCCAAGAACCTTCTTTCTCCGCAATCTTTTCTGCGATCAAGCTGCCATTTTTGCCGCAGTTGTGGGCGATCGCGGTCGCCGGGGCAAAGCAGACTTTTCGCAAAATCTCGATGCCAATCGCCTCGTCGCCGATCGCCTTCAGTTGCCCTAGCGCTTTTGATGCGCGAATCAAAGCGACTCCGCCACCTGGGACGATCCCTTGGGCGACCGCTGCACGGGTCGCATGCAACGCATCTTCAATGCGGGCTTTTTTCTCATTCGCTTCGGTTTCTGTAGCGGCGCCTACATTGACAACTGCAACACCGCCGGAGAGTTTCGCTAAACGCTCCTCGAGTTTTTCTTTATCGTAATCGGAGGTCGCGAGGTTCAATTCGCATTTGATCTGGGAGAGTCTTTTTTGGATCTCTTTCGAATTACCCATTCCATCGACGATCGTGGTTTTTTCTTTCGAGATCTTGATTTTCTTTGCAGATCCGAGAACTTCTTCGCCCACTTCTTCCAAAAGAATTCCGACTTCTTCGGTAACGAGAGTAGCCCCTGTAAGGATCGCGAGATCTTCGAGCATCGCTTTACGGCTTGCTCCGAATCCAGGTGCTTTCACTGCGACGAGAGGCAGACTTCCTTTGACTTTATTGACGACCAAAGTCGCCAGTGCTTCGCCATCGACGTCATCGGCGATAATCACCAATGGCCGATTCTTTTTCCCACCCATGAGCTTTTCAAGCAGTGGTACGATCTCTTTTGCCGTCGACAGTTTTTTATCCGTGATCAAGATAGATGCATTTTCCAATTCTGCGATCATTTTTTCGGCGTTCGTGATGAAATAAGGGGAAATATAGCCCTTATCAAACTCCAATCCTTCCACGACTTCGAGAACTGTCTCCATTCCCTTTGCATCGCCGATTGTCACGATTCCATCTTTGCCGACCTTTTGCATCGCTTCGCCGATGATTGCGCCGATTGCAGGATCGTTATTTGCTGAAATCGAAGCGATCTGTTGAATTTCTTCCGGCGTCTTAATCGGTTTTGCCAATTTATCGAGAGCGTCCAAAATGACTTGGACGCCCTTGTCGATTCCCCGTTTCATGTCCATTGGATTGACACCTGCGGCAATATTTTTTACCCCTTCAGCGAAGATCGCTTCGGCCAATACAATCGCCGTCGTCGTTCCATCTCCTGCGACATCCGATGCCTTCGAAGCAGCTTCTTTTACAAGCTGCGCGCCCATGTTTTCAAACTTATCCTTGAGCGCGACTTCTTTCGCGACTGTGACACCGTCTTTCGTCGAGCTGGGAGCGCCGTATTCTTTGCCGATGACGACATTCCGCCCCTTAGGACCAAGCGTTACAATGACCGCTTTTGCAAGAGTTTTAACGCCTCTCAAAACCGATTTGAGAGCTTCTTCGTTGAATTGAAGCATTTTAGCCATGGTTTACCTTCCTAATTCAATACAGCAAGTACGTCTTCTTCATTCAAAAGCAAGAACTCTTGATCGTCGGCTTTATATTCCGTGCCAGCATAGGAGGAGAAAAGGATTTCATCTCCGATTTTTAGTTCGACAGGATATTTTTTCCCTTTATCATCCACTTTACCAGGGCCGACGGCCAGGACTGTTCCTTGCTTTGGTTTTTGCTGCGCCGATTCAGGCAGCAAAATTCCGCCTTTCGATGTCTTTGCTTCTTGTCTTTGGACGAGGATTCTAGATCCAAGCGGCTTGATTTTTGTTTTGGCCATATAGATTACTCCCTTTTGGAAATGATTTAATGCTAGGGAGTCGGCCGATTTTCGTCAAGAAATTAGCAGTTCGCTAGGCGAACTGCTAATCTTAAGTATGGTTTTACTGAGAAATGTTGTGAGGAGCAGGGACTAACTTTAAAAACATTGCGCGTAATTTACCCAATTCATGTCGTGCAATGAATTGTGAGTTGTCGATAAATCTCATCCGAGCTAGAGCGGGATCGGCGCGTGTATCTTGCGGACTTCGATCCGATGAAAAATCGGCCCGGCCTAAACTGATTCCGACTTGCAAATTGAGTTCGTCGTTAGTCATCTTGACTATATCACCTGGCTCCGCTTGCGCGAATTTATCATTCACCACAACGGCCAAATTTTCCATAGGACCGCGATCGATATTCTCCTTGCAATTGACCGTGAAAGTTGAATTCTCATGAGTCATTTGCTCTTTTTTCATGATGGCCCATTCCAATAGAGAACTGAGATTTCGAGCGGCAATTTGCGCTAGTTCCTTTCTTCCTGCTTGGCCAGTCGTCAGCAAATGCTGGTTCTCTTCTGCCGTGCATCCTAGTTCTGCCGTGCATCCTAGAATGATCATCTCTCTTGAAGCCTCGAATACAGCTTCTAACTCTTGATCGCTTAACAATTCTTTTGGAATATGAATACCTTTATTTTGCTCGTAATCGCGTATGAATTCATTATTCTCTCCACGGATTGCTTTTTCATAATCCTTTAAAAATTTTTCAAGATCACCTGGCCTATCACCACAATATTCAAATGCTTGAATTTCCTGTTTTGCTACTTCAGTAGGTGTGTCTGTAGCAATAACTGCTTGCAAAAATACATCCGAGTTTCGCTCTGCTATTTCATGGACTAAATCGACTCTTTCCCGTTCATCAGAGATATGAGTACTCTGATTATCGATATGGACCCATCGACGGCCCTCCCGCTTATATACTGGGAGCAATACATCTTCTACGATTGAGCTTGGACCTGTTAGTCCGGGAGTATATTTATGCTCAATGGAGTGTTCGCCATCAACGAGTGGCTTACTTAGAACGACAGAATGTTCGTTATAACTATCATAGCCTGATGGATTGGTTTTAGCGGATGCCGTATGATAGAATAACCCGATATGGGTTATAAAGTATGCGGCGAGAGCTGCGATTCCACCATTTTTATCGCGATTAAATGTTTTCTTTTCCCGTGCCGTTTGCAAAATGTTTGCAACTCCAGTCAGCGAAACGCCTTTTTCTGGGTTGAAATCTGGCCTTACTTTAGCTGCTTTAGCTTTACCATATTCACTAAATATTTTCACTCCATCCGTGGTTTCTAGAACTTTTCCGCACTCTTGTAAAAAGCGCACTGGTTCGGGAATAGCTCCTTCCTTCTTTAATCGCTGGTATCCGGGGAGATTTTTAAGCCTAACAATTTCTCTTCTGATTTCATTAAAATCTTTAATGTGTCCCTTTTCTATCCTCTCGGCAAACTTTTTTATTTCTTCTCTAAACTCTTTATATCCTTTCCATTCAGGATGAAAAACATTTTTTATTGAATCAAAGCGAATGTTTAATAAATTACTCCGAAGTTTAGCAGCATATTCTTCTTTGAGTGTTCTTCTACCGGATGAAACAACATATGCATGGCGAATCTTCTTGAACGCCCACGTCGCTGCTGTTGGTATTGCCCCTATTATCCCGATAAAAATCCCAGCTGCACCGAAAGTGACCTGCGTAAAAAGTCTTTCTCCAAAAGAAGGCTTATGATCAGGTTTCTGTACGCGCTCAGAAAATGCTGAGGCGATAAGAGACTCCAAACCTGTAAAAGGCTGAAAGTCTGTAAAAGGTTCTAATAACATATGAATCATCCTTGTTATATAAATTATAATATTATTTTAATATACTATTATAACAAAACATAACATTAAATGTATCAAATTATTGCGATTGTTAATCCAAAAATTATGATCGCATCAAAATATGGAATTAACTAACTAAACAAGAAGAAGTTAAGAGACTGCTAGTTTAATAGATCAGATACTTTTTCCGGATCTCCAAAAAGGCTTCCCTTTCGGCTTTTTGGAGGTCGATCAGCTTCCAGGCAGGATACCTTTCCTCCGAGAGGATCTGGAATACCAATTCAGTGCCGTTTGCCTTGCAAAAGAGGTCTTTTGTCCCAGAAGAACCGTTCAGCCGCTGCATGAACTCCTTCGGATACAGGCTTTTTAAGAGCCCCAAAATGAGGTATTGGACAGAGAGCGGCCGATAGATCTTCGCATCTGTAATCCGAAGAAGAACTCCTTGGCAATCGAGCCCTTTATAGAAACCCCAAAATGGCTTGTAATGAAAGGGTTGAAAGTAAATACCGGAAAGTTTTTGACTGTTGAGCTTTTCGGCAAATTCGTCGGCCTTGATCCAAGGAGCTCCGACGACTTTGAAGGGAAGCGTAAAGCCGATGCCGATGTTGCTGATTTTTAATTCTCCCATAAGGCCTGTGAGAGGGCAATAGAGCGGGGTATCAGGCTCGGGAATATTGGGACTCGGGGGAATCCATGTCAAACCGGTATCGGAAAATGACATTCTCCGCTCCCAGTTTTTCATCGGCACAACCTTTAATTTGCAACCGACTTTGTATTCTGCATTGAAAAATATGGCGAGCTCACCAATGGTCATCCCGTGACAATAGGGGACATTGATATAGCCGATAAACGAGCGCCATTTATCCTCAAGCATAGGGCCGTCGACCGTGACGCCGTTGATCGGGTTAGGACGATCGAGGACGACGACTTCGATGCCCGCTTTTGCGGCCGCTTCCATCATGTAGAAAAGTGTGGTCGGGTAGGTATAAGCACGAACGCCTGTGCACTGGATGTCGTAAACAACGATATCGAGCCCTTTGAGCATTTCCGGCTTTGGACGACGTGTCTCGCCATGGAGGCTATAGACGGGGATATCGCGCCATTTTTGATGGTCAACCGATTCCCAGGCATAGTGCTGGCCGAAAAGGCCATGCTCAGGAGAAAATAGAGCGGCAACTTTGTAATCGCCCTCTTGCTCCATGAAAAGATGGGTCGTCGAGCGAAGTGCTCCATCGACGCCGGTATGGTTCGTAATGAGACCGATCTTTTTGCCTTTCCAATCCTTGAATTGCTTTTCTTGAAAGAACACTTCCACGCCCGGAAGAACCCGTTCGCTGAATAGAGGAGAAAAGTAAAGGATAAAAAACAGAACAGCAAACCTTCCCATATGGAAAATCATAAACCAGAAATGCTTTCTTTACAAACAACAGTATGCTATAGATACGCATTATGAAGCCGAGGTTCCATTATGCCATCCTTGTCGCCTGATCTGGAAGAAGCGATCCAAATCTTAGATTCCGTCAAAGCCAAGCAGCAATCGATTGCTGATCGAAAACGGATGTCGATCGAACTCGCCGCTCTTATGATTCGGGAAGCTTCTCGCACGATGAACTCCGAGGAAAAGAAAATTCAGGAACAACTGTCCCGTCTTATGCGCGATCCGGTAGGAAAGGCGTTTACTACGGCAATGACAGATGAATGTTTCCGCAGTTCTTCGCATAAACGAGTCGCCGATCAGATGATCTACCTCCTGCAGAAATTCGGGATCCCCGAATATCTCGATTGGATGAAAAGACTGCAACTTTTCCTCTTTAAATTGCTGCCCTCCTCAATCGCACGATTCCTCATTCCATTTGCGACCTATGAACTCCGCAAACAAACTAACCGAGTCATTCTCCCAGGAGAGCCAGCTGCTTTAGCAAAGCATATCCAAGAACGGAAATCGGAAGGGGTCCGCCTCAATCTCAACCATCTGGGAGAAGCGATTTTAAGCGAAGAAGAGGCGAAGGCAAGACTGAAAGTCTATCTCGATGACCTTGCAAACCCAAACATCGATTACGTCTCGATCAAAATTTCGACGATCTATAGCCAAATCAACCTTCTCTCTTGGGATCAGACCATCCATTCCATTTCGGAAAGACTTAAATTGCTCTATCGCGCAGCGATGAAACATCCCGTCACTCGCCCTAACGGAACCAAAGAGAGCAAATTCGTCAATCTGGATATGGAAGAGTATCGGGATCTGATTCTGACGGAGGCCTGCTTTAA
>CAZFWE010000018.1:5952-12417 GCA_964522685.1 uncultured bacterium
GGAATTTCACCACTATCCTGCAGGGATCGTCCTCCAAGCATACTTGCCTGATTCTTATCTGATGCTCAAAGACCTGACTGAATGGGCCAAAAAACGGGTAAAAAGTGGAGGGGCCTGGATCAAAGTCCGAATTGTAAAGGGAGCTAATCTCGCAATGGAGCAATTCGAAGCTTCCACCCGAGGATGGGCTCAAACGCCTTATGTCTCTAAAGTAGAAGTTGATGCAAATTATAAACGGATGGTTCTTTATGGATGTACTCCGGAAAACGCCCGTGTTGTACGATTAGGGATCGCAAGTCACAACCTGTTCGATATCGCATTTGCTATGCTCGTGCGCGTGGAAAATCAGGTCGAGCCCTATATCATGTTCGAGATGCTGGAAGGAATGGCGGACCACATCCGACGCGTCGTACAAAAACTGACGGGGAGCATTCTCCTCTATTGCCCAGTGGCGAAGAAGGTAGAGTTCCAGCATGCGATCGCCTATCTGATCCGCCGATTGGATGAAAATACCGGAACGGAAAACTTCCTTCGCCATGTTTTCGGGCTAAAACCGGGAACTGAAAGCTGGGAGAGCCAAACGGCCCTCTTTTTCCAAGCTTGCGATGATATCGATTCGGCCCTTGCAGAACCGAGGCGCAAACAAAATCGGCAGAGCCATCACGGATCATTGGACCCAACCCTTCCTTTTGAAAATGAAGCGGACACCGATTTTTCTTTGCCGCAAAACCGACATTGGGCTGAATCGATCGTGAGCGTTTGGAAAAATCTCCAGATCAAACCATTGCCTCTCGTTATTGGCGGAAAAGAGATCTTCGACAACCAAGACGGAACGGCTTTTAGCCCTAACGATCCTTCCAAAGTCCTCTACCATTATGCCAAGGCAAATAAGAATCACATTCAAGAAGCCCTAGCCACAGCAAAAGCGCACGAAAAGGCTTGGAGCTCAACTACGGTAGAACACCGCAGCCAACTTTTGGCTCTCGTGGCTCAAAAATTCCGAGGGGCACGCGGGGAATTGATCGGCGCGATGATGGTCGACGGCGGAAAAATCTTCGCGGAAGCGGATTCGGAAGTCTCTGAAGCAATCGACTTTGCTGAATACTACCGCCGCCAAATGGAAAAAATGCAAGCGATGAAAGATATTCGGTGGACTCCTAAAGGAACTGTGGTCGTTACACCTCCTTGGAATTTTCCCTGCGCAATTCCGGCGGGAGGAGTGCTGGCGGCGCTTGTCACTGGCAACTGCGTCATTCTTAAACCCTCTTCGGATACTGTCCTCATCGCATACCACGTCGCAAATGCAATCTGGGACGCGGGTGTCCCCAAAGAAGTATTGCAATTCGTTCCTTGTTCTGGCGAAATCTCCGGTTCTGATTTGATTACCGACGAGCGGGTGAATTGCGTTATCCTTACAGGGGGAACTGATACGGCAAAAAAATTCCTAAAAATGCGGCCAGGCATCGACCTTGCTGCCGAAACCGGCGGAAAAAACTCCATGATCGTCACCGCGCTTGCCGACCGCGATCTTGCGATCAAAGACCTCATTCAATCAGCTTTTGGTCACTGCGGCCAGAAATGTTCCGCAACCTCACTTGCAATCCTCGAAGCGGAAGTCTACGACGATCCCCATTTCCTCAAGCATCTTCGCAATGCCGTAGAAAGCATGAAATTAGGCCCTTCCTGGGATCTTTCGACCAAAATCAATCCTCTCATCCACGAGCCAAAAGGAGCTCTTAAACGAGGTCTTACGGTGCTCGAGCCAGGAGAGTCGTGGCTGTTAGAACCCAAACAAGACCAAAACAATCCCTGCCTATGGCGCCCTGGCATCAAACTCGGCGTCGCGGCTGGAAGCTTCACGCACATGACAGAACTCTTCGGCCCTGTACTCGGCCTTATGCGAGCGAATCATTTGGAGCATGCGATCCATTTGGCTAATACCGTTCCTTTTGGGCTTACAGCTGGGCTCCAAAGCCTAGACGATCGAGAGCAAACCTATTGGATCGAGCATATCCAAGCAGGAAACCTCTATATCAATCGAGGGACTACAGGAGCAATCGTTCGCCGTCAACCCTTCGGCGGCCTAAAAGCGAGCAATTTCGGCAATGGCTCCAAAGCGGGCGGACCGAATTATCTCCGAGAATTCATGCATGCCGCTCAGGCTGGATTGCCTCAAGAAAAAGCGCCTGTCAATGAATGGGTTAATACCCTAACATCTTTGCTCGAAAAAGTCGAACTTTCCGCAGACCAGCTTGGCTTATGGACCGCTAGTGTGGCTAACTATGCGTATTGGTGGCGGCGCCTTAAGCAAGATCGCGATCCTACAAAAATTGTCGGTCAAGACAATCTCTTCCGTTATGTACCGCGCAAGAGCATCGTCCTACGGCTTGGAACAAACACCCATCCTCTCGATGGGCTCCGCTCCGCTGCTGCTGCTCTCACTGTTGGCGCCGACATCGAAATTAGCTGGTTTTTGGATAAGAAGCAAAACGATCTCGCTTGGCCAGAACTCGTCCCTGTCGTAAAAGCGATCGAAGAAAATGAAAGTGAGTTCTTAGCCAGAGTCCGAGAAGGGAAAATAGAGCGAATCCGCCTCTTGGAGCTGGCATCGAAACCTTTGCTCTCTGCTGCCGCCGAATCGGCTGTTCACATCGTCGACGAGCCCATCCTTGCTAATGGGCGATTGGAGTTATTGCACTATTTGCAAGAAATTTCCATTAGCATTGATTATCACCGCTATGGAAACCTGGGACTTCGAGAAGGGGAACTACGCAAACCAATCCTGTAAAGCAGCTTTACATTTGGTATTTTTGCTCTAAATGGCTTAGACTATCTGAATGATGTCGATGCTAAAACTCAATCCAGAACAAGAAGCTGCTGCGAACCATATCGAAGGCCCTCTTTTGGTCTTAGCTGGCGCAGGCTCAGGCAAAACTCGCGTAGTGACCCACCGAATCGGCCACCTCATCGATCTAGGCGTTTTGCCTTCTGATCTCCTCGCAGTCACATTTACGAATAAAGCTGCCGACGAAATGCGTACCCGTATCCGCATCCAAAAAAATGCACAGGTATTAGCTTGTACTTTCCACAGCCTTGGCGCGAGGATCCTCCGCGAATCGATCAGCGCCCTCGGCTATAAATCCGATTTTGCGATCTATGATCAAGAAGATAGCGAAAAGCTCTTAAAAAACTGCCTTGAACAGTTACAGCTCAACGGAGAAAAAGGCCTGGCAAAAGAAATGCGTCAGCAGATTTCCACGGTGAAAAACAATTTGCAGTCGCCAGATCAAGTAGAGGAAAAATTGCTGGCCAAGGTCTATGGCAATTACCAAGAATCGCTGAAACAGTGCAACGCGCTCGATTTTGACGATCTTCTCTATCTCACAGTCAAATTGCTTCAAGAAAATGAATCGGTGCGGGAAGAATATCAGAATCGGTGGCAGTTCGTTCTAATCGATGAATACCAGGACACGAACTTGGCTCAATACACGCTTGCGAAACTGCTCGTTGAAAAACATCAGAATATCTTCGCGGTGGGAGACCCAGACCAATCGATCTATTCTTGGCGAGGAGCGCGATACCAGAATATTTTGAATTTCGAGCGCGATTTTCCCGGTGCAAAAGTAGTGGTCTTAGATCAAAATTATCGGAGCACTAATAATATTCTGCAGGCTGCGAATGCTTTGATCGAACACAATGTAAACCGCTATGAAAAAAAACTTTGGAGCGCGAGTGGCGATGGAGAGAAAATCACCATTTTTGTAGGGCAAAATGAGCGGCAAGAAGCAGAATTTATTGCCCACCGAATTCTCAAAATGGCCTCTGAGCATTTTATTCCCTTCGATGACATCGCTATTTTTTACCGAACGAATGCTCAATCGCGGAACTTCGAGGACGCTCTTCTTTCCCGCCGCATCGATTACACGATCATCGGCGGAGTCTCTTTCTATGCACGCCGCGAAATTAAGGATATCCTCTCCTATTTGCGGATGGTTGTTTCGAATACAGACCTGATCTCATTTCTCCGAACGATCAATCTTCCAAAGCGCGGGTTAGGGCCTGCGGCGCTCGATAAACTGGTAGAAGCCACCTCTCAAAAAAAGCTGCCGATCTTCACCTTTTGCGAAGAGCTTGTTTCGCGCTCTGACTATGCACCTGAAATAAAACTGAGCGCAAAGCAAAGAAGCGGACTTGCAAATTATGTACACCTTATCCATCGGCTCCGTAATGCGCGCCCAACTCTTAAAATCCACGAATTGATTGCAGAATTGATCGCAGAATCGAAATACTTTGATTTTCTCAAAGAAGATCCGGAAACAATGCAGGACCGAAAGGAAAACGTCGATGAACTCGTGGGAAAAGCTGCAGAATGGGAAGAAGAGAGAGACCAGCCAACTTTGCAGCTCTTCTTGGAAGAACTTACTCTCCGAGGAGCGACGGAAGAAAAAACGCACGCCCCATCGGTGAAACTGATGACCTTGCACAACAGCAAAGGGTTGGAATTTCCTCTGGTCTTTCTAGTCGGCATGGAAGAAGATCTCTGCCCTCACATCAACTCGAAAGACAATCTCGAAGCTATCGAAGAAGAGCGGCGCCTTTGCTACGTCGGGATTACCCGCGCGAGAAAATATCTCTATCTGACAGCTTCGACGTACCGCTTCATGTGGGGAACGCTCCGTCCTATGCGTCCATCGCGCTTTTTAAAAGAGATCCCCGCCCGCTTTTTGCAAAATGCCTCACCGACTTCTCCAATGATCCGGGAGGAATCTTCGTCTGATCCCGAAGGGTTTTCGATCGGAGAAAAAGTATATCATCAGCAATTTGGAGCCGGCATCATCCAAAAGGCGTATCACAGTTCTTTCGGCCTGACCTATGAAGTCCATTTCCCCGATTCCAATATGACGAGAACTCTCGCTGCGAAATTTGCTAAATTATACCAGAATTAAATATCTTTATTGATACAAAACGCAGCCATGACACATAATTTTTACCTGATCTTTATTGTAGGCATTATGAATTCACTTCATTACATTCCATTTGAAAGAGTTGATCCCTGTTTTTCCGCTCAAATCAATGACCGAAATCACTCTCTTTTCCCAAGTCCGGAAGAAACAAGAACACCTTGTGAAAAAATCGGCTATATTGCCTTAAATATTTTTTCACTCGGAATTGCCTATGGGTTGAAGCAACTGGCTATTAAATATTATTGCAAAGATGTTTCTCCCGAGATCAAAAATAAATTTAATACTTTTTGGAACAGTGAAAAGAGCGCCATTCTTCGAGAGACCTTTAATCCCGAACATCATAGAATATTAACCCCCGATCAAGCTACCTTAGAAGCAATCCTTTATCGACATAAAAATAGCGATGAAAATACGCCAACACTTCTTTATTGCAACGGCCTCGGCCAAGTGCAAGAAGGAATGGAAATCAATGAATATTTAAAACAGAATATCAATCGCCAGCCTTGCAACTTTGTTACATTTAATTATCGATCTGTCACCTCACAAAATCATTTAAAATCTTCCAAGGATTTTATTGTCGATTGTGAATCGGTGCTCCAATTCATTGAGAAAGAACTCGGCACACCGCCACATAAAGTTCATTTTCATGGACGCTCTTTAGGTGGTGGTGTTGCTATAAAAACGCAAGCGCTCGATTCTCATTTAACGGGAATCAATGTCAATGAAAGCTCGTTTACTTCAATACAAAATGTCATTGCTCTATTAATCTGCAGGCCTTTAGCCTCCTTGAATGATGCACTTGATTTTGGAATGGAAGTGGAAGCTGATTTCTGGCGTCTAAATGCGAGAAGAAAAATCGTGATGATCCACCCCAATGACAATGTGATCAAATTCCCCGTAAGTCTCGCAAACGCAGTCAAAGCAAGTCAGGATGAGCGCACGCACATTATTTATCTAAAAATAAAAGATGGGTTCAAGCCTCAAGATCCGATCCATGATCTTTCAATAGAAGCATTCCAAGATAGCGACTCCGACAGATTGCCGCTGGAAGCGATAGCTATGGCGATCCACGGCTCGGGCCCCTATCTATCGAACAATACTCATCTGAACAAGCCGCTCAAACCCTCGCCGCGCCATGTTTACGGTAACAAATTTCTGCCAATAGCGATCGCGCAATCGGAAGCCGCGAATATTGGGGACTAAATT
Organism: uncultured bacterium; assembly: GCA_964522685.1. Lineage (GTDB taxonomy): Bacteria > Chlamydiota > Chlamydiia > Chlamydiales > SM23-39 > CAITMJ01. The sequence goes on from CAZFWE010000018.1 coordinate 12,123, forward strand.
GCTTGGAGCGACCACAACGCATTCCGCAAAGCTCGGAGCCCACATCTTCGCCCAGGTCTTTCTTCGAAAAAGCGACATTGTGGGAATGCCTAAAGCGGAAGCTAAATGCCCCAGCCCCGAATCGTTCCCGATCAGATACCCAGATTCATAAACATAGCGAGCAAGCGCGTCCAAGTTTAAAAATTCGACAACTTCGAGGCCGAATTCTTTTAGGTCGCACCACTTCTCAATCTCTTCAGGGCCAGGAACAAAGACGGGATAGTACCCCTCTTTTTTCAAATGAAGGGCGAGCTTG
>CAZFWE010000019.1:0-12410 GCA_964522685.1 uncultured bacterium
TCAAAAATCTTCAATTTTTTCAAGCAAAGCGAGTTTCGAAAGAGGTCTATTAGGCGCCCTCTTAGCGTTCTCGCGGTGGCGAGAAGTTCTCCTCTTTCCAGAGCGCAGGCGGCCGAGATAGCCGCTGAATTGCCCTACATCGATTTTCAGATGCAATGGGTTGAAACGAGGGGGGACAAAGATCGGAGCACTTCGCTCCGCGATCTGGGAAAAACCGATTTTTTTACGCGCGAACTCGACGAAATGGTGCTTCAAAAGAAAGTGCGGGTTGCGATCCATTCGGCCAAAGATCTGCCAGATCCGATACCAGCCGGGCTTCGCATTGCATTTCTCTCAAAAGGAGTCGATCCGCGCGACTGTCTTGTCTTGCGCGAAGGCGAAAGACTCAGAGCTAAGATGGTGGTTGCCACCTCGAGCAAGAGAAGAGAAGATGCGGTTCGCGAAGTTTTGGAAGATGTTCGCTTCATCGATCTGCGCGGCACAATCGGGGAGCGATTGGCGAAGTTGGAGCGGGGCGAAGCGGACGGGGTGGTTGTCGCCGCTGCTGCATTGATCCGGTTAAATCTCTTTGTCAATTGTGTATATCTTCCGGGACCGATGATTGCCGGCCAAGGGCGTCTAGCTCTGGTATGCCGGGATGACGATAAAGAAGTCTTGGATCTATTTACATGCAAATCCTTTATTTAGGTCTCGACCCTTCCCGATATCCGCAAAAAGTAGTTCATTATCCTGTGATTCGTACGGAGCTGATTGAGGGATTGGATGTGTCAAAAGCCGACTTCGCGACTCATTTTTTGTTCACGAGTCGGAGCGCGGTGAAGCATTGGTTTGAGCTTTCTTCTGTGAATGGGCAGGTATTGGCAGTAGGGATGGCCACCGCCGCAGCTTTACGGCAACAAGGAATTGAAGCGAGGGTTGCTCCCACCGCAACACAAGAGGGGATAGTCGAGCTTTTTGAAACAATGGACCTGAGTTCTTCGTATTTGTTTTGGCCGCGTTCGGCATTGGCAAGATCTATCATCGAAGAGTATCTGATGAAAAGGAACGCACCGTTTTGCGCGCTCGATCTTTATGAAACGAAATGGCAGAGGCTGGAGCCGGTGCCAGACTTGGCCAATTTCGATGAGATCGTATTTACAAGTCCGACGACCGTTGATGCATTCTTAAAAATATTTGGGGCAATCCCAAACGATAAAAAATTGACGCCGATCGGGCCTGTGACCAAAGCCGCCTTAGAGGGTGTTTCAGATGGATTGATTATCCAAGGTCTAGAATGCGGACGCCCAAGGTTTCTCCGAGGTGGACGAGTTCAGCATGGCCCACGAGCTGGCCGTTGATCGTCAGCTTGACCGCTTGGTCGGGATGGATCGGCAATTCGATGAGATTGCCCGGAGCGAGCTGCATCAGCTTTTCAAGGGTGATCCGCAGTCGGGCTAGCTCCACAGTGACAAAAATGGGAAGCTCCTTGAGAGCAAGAGCTTCTTCTTCGGCCGATGGAAGCGCCTCAGCTTCTCCGGCGAATGATTCAGGTTGCGGCGGCTGTTGCGGCGAATGGTTGTTCTGCATTTCTTCCTCGTACATGAAAGCGTAATCGATCAATTGCATCTTATTTTGTTTGACCTTCACCTGGAATAAAGATATTTGCCCCAGGGTCAGATAGGCCGCGCCGGTTTGCTTTCGCGGATCGTAGCTGCCTTTATCTAGAAGGAGAAAATCTCCTTTCTTTATTTTTTTCCATTCTTGCTGGGATAGAAGAGTTGAACCTATTTTAATTCCGATGTTCACTTCAGTGACTCTTCCGGTCTTTGCCAGAATGCAATCGACAGGCTGAGAAAAATATTCTGCCCAGCTTTTTTGCAATTTTGGCTCTATAGCTAGTCTGCCCCATGAAGTATGTTTATCGAAATCGATCTCGATGTCAATGCAGAATGCGTTAGTATCAGGCAGCGGCGAAGACTCGTTGAGAAGCATCGGCAATTGTTGCATCGGATCCATTTGGGAGATTACGTCTATGATCTGAAGCCCTAGATAGCGATAAAAACCCTCCGTGAGGGCATGGGAGGAAAGAGGTCGTGATTTGGTCTGTCCATTCATCATCCAAGAGGTAAATTTCGCAATCTCTTCTTTGGGCATGATCCAAAACGCGTTTCCCTCTAAGGACCCGACTTTGATAGGAAGAATAACAGGTTCATCACTCAAGCTCTCTTTGAGCTCATCGATTGTTTTCCATCCGGTTACGCGAGACCTGAAAAGGAGGGGCTGCTGCAGGCCAAAACGAGCGGAGATCTGCGCGGAAAAACGGGCCCAGTCAAAGGGAGGCGCATTCCCTAATAGAGGGATTTGATCGTGTCCTTTCAATTCTTCTGTAATCTTGCGCAGCCAAAAATAGGGAGCTTGGGATTCCATTTTATCCGCCTTCATTTTTCTGGCCGTCTGAATTGTTGCCTTTCTCTTCTTTTCGATGGAAAAGAGGCTTTTCTGCCGCGTAAGCAGTTTCGATCCGGCCAATGCGGAATCGGAATCCACCTGTTTGGAACGCGGCCATTAGGCCCGGGATATTTTGATTGAAGGCTGTCACGGCTTCATTGGATCCACTAAGTCGGATATTCAAGGAATCGGGCGCTGAGGAATACTTGATGATTTCAATCGATGCTCCGAAAAATTTAGAACCGGCAAATGCAGGATTATTCAAAAGGATTTCCGTGGTGCTAATGCCTTGATTGGTCATGACGAAGATGGTGCCAACCATTTGGTAGAAAAGAGGGATCGTTTCAGGTCGTAAATACGAAGCGGCCGCCGTAGCAGCAGACGCTGCTTCGGAATGAATTTCCCCGGGAAATCCGGGCAAAGCGGGTTGGACGATGTCGATCATCGTTTGTTTTGATGCGCGGCCGCGACTACCATCCTGTCCACTTTCTCCTCCCGATTCGGACTTTTGAAAAAAGGGAGAGAATTCTTTCGAAGGTCCTTGCTGCTCTTTATCGAGAGGTTTTTCGAGATTGGAAACGGGAGAAGCGTCTGGGCTCATCTTTTCTTTATTTTTCTCTTTTTCTTTTCGAGAAACCGGTTCTCCTTGTATTTTTTCCGGCTGCGTTTCCCAAAATTTTGCTGGGGGAGTGTATTCTTCCGAAGGTTTCTTTGCGAAAAGAGAAGATTCTTTTTCTTCCGAGGTTTTTTGTGTGAAGGGAGAAGACTCTTTCTCTTCGGAAGGTTTTTTTATCAAGGGAGGCGCTTGACTTTCTTCGGAAGGTTTCTTAGCGAAAAAGGAATTCTCTTTTTCTTCGGCTTTTCTCGTAATAAACGGAGGAGGTTCTGCAGTAGCAGCTCCCTTTTTAGAGACAGGTTTACCAGGAAGTCCGAAAGGAGACGGCTCCAGTTTTTTTTCTGGAGCGACGGGCAGTTCTTGAAATCCTTGCTGACTTGTTTTTTTCTTTGCGGCAAAAGGCTCTTTTTTTCTCTGCAGCAGTTCTTGCGGCCATGATTGCGTCGTTTGTTCCTCTGTGGATTGAGTCGAATCTTGCTCCTGCGATTCACTCGTCTCTTGCGTCAATTCCGGGGATTCATTGATCGGTTGATCGGGAAGATCAACTTGGCTCCAATAATCGGGAGATCGAGGAAGTCCTTCATCGGACATGAGGTCTTCTGCTTGCGGAGAAGGAGTTGTTAAATCAGGAGGCGCTGAATTATAGGGGCTTGGAGTCGCAACCAAATTCAAATCCGTGGAGGTATTCTGTTGATAGAAGGAAGGTTGGAATGGGGATGGCTGAGGAGCTGGTGTGGGCGGAGATGGGGTTGTGGTTATTTTTTCCTTTTCTTCTGATACTCCCATCATCTCTTGAAAGCGACGCTTCTTGGCTTGCGCATCGGGGTCTACTGAAGAGATCGCAGCGATCTTCTGCGCTTCTTCCAGCTTTTTTGCCTGTGATTGGCGATTGGTTTCTGGATCTGGAGGAATAATTCGATTTGCCATAGTACCTTTTAGATTAGAGGGAATCGAAAAAGGTTGCAAGTTTCTATTTTCCGGAGAATAAAAAGAGGCCAGTTTTCGGCCAGCCTCTTTGAGGAAAAAAAGGGAAATTAAGAGAGTATTTGCATCCTCTAATAGTCGAGTCCTACGCGGAAATTGGCTCCGTACATGTACACGCTGCTGAAGTCGCGGAACATCGGTGATTTATTTTGATTGGGAACTGAGGTAGGAGCTGTCACTTTAAATACTTGCTGGAGATTTGGCAAATTATTGAATTCGGCTCCAAGTGCAATGTTCACTCCGCTTATGGAGCAATTGGTGAACGTTCTGCACCAATCAAAACCAAGGACGATTTGCGTTGTTGGTAGGAGTAAAATGTTTTTATAGTTGGTGTTCGCAAGGTAGGCTGGATTTAGAGATATTGGGCCATCTGCTGTAATCCGGTTCAAATTCGCGTAATGGCCTAGAATTGCTGCGAAGGAGACCTTGCTGAATACGCCGAATCCATCACTGATATGCCAGTTGCTGTCCAAGCCTGCGCGGAACCCGCCGCCGCCAAACGACCAATTATTTTGCACGTAGGTGTTATTGGGAGCTTCATAGACGACATGGTAATTCTCTTTGATATATCCACCAGTTGCTCCAAAAGAGAAATTCAATTTGATCTGTTCTGTCGGCAAAAAGCTTCTTGTGACTAAAAGATCGCCCATTTGATAGCTAAAATAAACGCTGTTTTTGGCGGAAATGGTTCCGGTTGTAGACTGGGCATAAAAAGTCGGCATTAGAAACTCTTTACCTGTCAGAGGAGGGGCATCATACGTTTTTTTTCCATCTGTAGAGAACCAAGTATATTGTCCGAGTACTTGCCATGCATCTCGGAGTGCGGTGTATCCCAACCCGACTCGGACACCTGAATTCCATTCGAATGGCGCTGATCGGATTTTTCCTAACCCTTCGGTGTTCGGATAGAAAGGGTCGATGGTGGAATCATCGGTTGGAGTGATGACAAAATGAGATGCCTGTTGCTGTACTTGCCAAACGAGGTATTCAGCAAAGGTCGTAGCTCCATGGAAATCGCTCGGAAGGCGGTAATCCATTTGGGAAGGGCAGCAAGAAGTGCAGTTTTTTTCGTTAGAACATGCTTGGTTTCTTTGACTCTGGCTAAACAGAGCTCCTCTTGCGATTTCACCGTTCTGTTCGCCGAAAAGAGGCGAGGAGAGCATGGATAAAATAAACGGACTGAGCAACCACATTTTTTTCATATGAGAATCCTCCTAATCAATAGTTCCGATCATTGCACGAAAAATAAAATTTTTTCAAATGGTATATATCTTTTTTAAAAAAAACCCGCGAGCTTCAAGAGTCGCGGGTTCGAAAATATTCTGGAAAGATATTCGAGAAATCCTTAAAAATCTGCGCCCAGACGTACGTTGAGTCCATACATATATACGCTGCCGACCTCTCGGATGTAGAGTTTGCTGAAAGTATTAGAACTTGTATCCATCGGATCTTTGAAGGTCTGCTGGAGGTTTGACAAATTGTTGAATTCACCAGCGAGAGCGACTCTGACGCCACTGATCCAGCAATTTGTATAGGATCTGCTCCAATCGAAGCCAAGGGCGATTTGAGTGGTGGGAAGAAGGAAGGCACCGCTATATTCAGTATTGGCGATCCTTGGCGAGGCGAGGAGGGAACTCCCATCCAATCCTGGGCTGTCAGCGCTGATTCGATTGCTATTTCCGTAAGATCCCAAAATTGCGGCAAAAGAGAATTTTCCGAAGAAGCCGAACCCTTTGCCAATGTGCCAATTCCCATCGATACCGGTGCGAAGGCCGCCGCCGCCGAATCCCCAGCTATTTGCGATGTAGGTATTCATGGCGACATTTTCGTAGGTGATATGGCAGTTCTCTTTGATATACCCACCTGTAAGTCCCAAAGAAAAATTGAGCTGGATCTCGTCTTTGACCAAGAATCTACGCGCCATCAACAGATCATACATTTGATAGCTGAAGTTCGAAGAGCTTTCCGCTTTCGTAAGACCTGCCCCCTCGATATCTGTAAATGTAGGCATTAGCCATGTCGTTGTGGAAGCGTTGGGAGTTGGTACCGAATAAGAATTTTCTCCATCTGTAGCAAACCATGTGTATTGGCCTAGCAGTTGCCAAGAGTCTCTAGCGAATGTATATCCAAATCCTAAACGGAGGCCGCCATTCCAATCGAAGGAGAGCGATTCGATATTTCCGAGCAGTTCAGTCTGGTTCACATTTACATCGATTATCGCGTCGTCATTGGGCTTCGCGACGAATTGGGATCCTTGTTCATGTACTTGCCAAGCGAGGACTTCTGCAAAGGAGTTCCATCCGTTGAAATCCGCGGGGAGGCGATAGTCTTGTATCGGAGTGCAGCAAGAAGTGCAATTTTTGTCTTGGGAGTCTCGCCAAGTTTTTTGCTGTTGCGCGAATGCGTAGCTACTAGCGATTTGGCTTTTATCAACGGTTTGATTTGCTGATAAATCTTCGCCAAAAAGAAGCGAAGAGAGCAGTGACAGAATAACGGGACTGAGCAACCACATTTTTTTCCTATGAGAATTCTCCTGATCAATTAATAGTCTACGCCAAGACGCGCCGTACCGCCATACATATACACGCTCCCGATATCCCGCGTCGTCGGTTTGTCTTGATTCGGTCTGTTGACATAGGTGGTCTTAAACACTTGCTGTAAATCCGACAAATGGTTGAATTCGCCCGCTATAGAAACGTTAACGGCGCTTACCCAGCAATTTGCAAATGCTCTGCACCAATCGAGACCGAGAATAAATTGAGAGGTCGGGAGGAGCATGACTCCTTTGTAGGTCGAATTTTGTTGGGAGGTCCCAAGGGTAGAAGATCCGTCGATAGTGATTCGAGCGTGGTTTCCATATTGGCCTAAGAGAGCGGCAAACGAGACTTTGCCGAATAATCCAAACCCGCGGCCAATATGCCAATTCGTGTCCATTCCGGCGCGAAACCCGCCGCCGCCGAATCCCCAATGATTATGCGAATACGTATTTACGCCAACCTCGGGAGTCGGCGCTGCATAATAGGTGACGTCCCAATCTTGTTTGATATAGCCGCCGGTCGTTCCAAACGAATAATTGAATTGAATATGTTCTGTTGCCAAAAAAGCCGAAGAGAGCATGAGGTCAAACATCTGATACGAAAAGTAGCCGTTGGACGATGCTTTCTCAGGAGCATTGTTTGAAATATCGAGTAGAGGCTGCATCAGATAATTTGAACCGACAGAATTAACTCCATTGTAGAGGGGAGTTTGGACAGTATACGAGTGTTGTCCTTTTGTCTTATACCAAGTATATTGGCCAAGCAGTTGCCAGACATCCCTTCCGAAGGAGTATCCAAACCCAAGCCGAACCCCTGAGCTCCAATCGAATCTTTCGGATCGAATCGTTCCTAGGGCATAAGTGCTCGGAAATTGATTGTCGAAGGTATCAGGGGTATTGTTGACGACGAAATAGGAAGCTTGCTCTTGGACTTGCCAGAGGAGGTATTCGATAGATGTATCTATGCCCGAAAAATCGGCGGGAAGGCGGTAGTTCATCGCAGGATCACAGCAGCTTGGGCATTCCGATTTATCTGCTTTCATCTTCTTTTGGGTTTGTCCTATCACATATCCCTTTGCGATTTCGCTATTGTCGAATGAAATGATTTCTGTTTCATCGCCGAAAAGGGGAGCAGCGAGCATTGACAAAACAAACGGACTGAGCAACCACAATTTTTTCATAAGAGAATCCTCCTGATCAATAGAACCCGATCATTGCATGGAAAATAAAAATTTTTCAAATGATTTATTCTTTTTTAGGAAATAATCGTTCGATTGGGTGGCTGAATTTGGTATCAACCCACTCGTTGACCGCCACTTTATCTTCTCGCAATTTCCCATCGCTCAAGCGCATGATTTTAAGATTGTGGCAATCGAAGATATTTTTTCTGTTTTCAAACTGGAGAGTGAGTTTGTCGATTCCGTTATGAAGACAAAATTCGTACGGAGATTGGCTCGCGTTGAAGCGCGCGATCAAGGCGAAGGGCCATTGTTTAGGTCTTTGGAGTGATTCTCCTTCCAAGAAGGGGGCGCTAATCCCGAGGCTTGCATCGAGGAGAGAGGGCATGATGTCTATGTGGGTGGCGATTGGCAAGAGCTCTTTTTTCCCTCCAAGCCTCAAATAGATCGGCACGCATGTTTGCGCGTTCACTAAGTGGGATAAGTGAAAAAGATGGCCTTGGTCGAAAAATTCTTCGCCGTGGTCGCCGGTAAAGGCGATGATGGCATCTTCGGGCGCTTTTTGTAAAAATTCGCCGAAGAGAGAGTCCATGTAATGGACGGCATTTCGGTATCTGTTCCGGATGAGTTCTATGTTGGTTTGAGAGTGGAATATCTTGAAATAAGCGAATTCATTGGCAAATGGAGTGAACTTCGAGCCTTCTGCTTTCGGCCAGCTATAGTCGAAATGCGTCCCGTCCCAGAAGATAATAATGAATTGCCCCTCTTGCAAAGCGGGGTCTTTCAAATCGCTTTGCATCGCGTGCAAAGCTGCTTTATCGGAAATATACGCTTCTTTGGGCGGGGAGTGATTGAATAATTGGAATGAATCGGCCTGATAATGGTCTTTTCCGAAAAGGAGGCTTTCCATGCCATAGTAGTGAAGTTCGGCAGAGCTATAAACGCGGATTTTATATCCCATCTTTTTAAAAAGAGCGAGCGCAGGGCTCCCCATTTTCCAATTTTGCTGCTGCAATTTCTGCCAATACAAGGGAAATTCTGAGTGGAAGATAGAAAACCAGGCATTATGGGTCGAGTTCGCGGCAGACAAAGAAGTTGTAGCGCTTATGTTCTCATCGCGAAACTGGGAGAGGTGAGGCGCGATTTCGGGCTGGATGAAATCGCTTCTGAGAGATTCAACGATGAAGAGATAGATATTCGGTTTTTTTCCGGGTTTTTCTCGGATGGTTTCCAGATAGGCTTTGATCTCGTCTTCATTTTTAGTCGCTCTCAGCGATCCCTCGAGCGGCAATTGGATGGTTTTCGGCTGTAGAAATGTCCGCTTCCAGGGGAGCGATTTAGTAAATTCCGTATAAGCATCTGGGTGGATCACTTTTGAGGCCGAATAGTCCCAGAGGAAAAGAGCTGCTGGGATACAGAAAAAAATCTGTAGAAAGACTTCGTCCTTCACTCTAAAGGGCCGTTTTGAAGTCAGCCACGAGGTTCCTTTGTAGAGCAGCATTCCCAAAATGGGGATGAAGAGGACGAGGACTGCGAGGACACACCAGGCCCAAATCGGGATCCCCGATGCGTCGAGGAGGAAATAAAAGTTTTCAAGATTCTCGTCCAAGATGAAGATAGAGAGGGCTCTCCAAATGGAAAGATCGAGGATTCGGTCCATCATGAAATCGCAGAAATGCAAAAGAAGCAGGAAAAAGGTTCCTCCGATAAAAAGCCAGAAGCCGAGGCGGCCTATAAATCGATAGATAAAATATCCCAAAAACGAGAAAATGCTTATTTCGAGTGCTGCTTGTCCGAGGGCGTAAAACCAGAAAAAAAGTCTCGATCCGGCCAAATCGTCTTTTAGAAAAATACTCGAGGTGCAAGTGATGCCTAGCAAAGTAAAGAAGAGGCCAAAATACAAATAGTTGATGCCGAACGGATCTGGGTTGTTTTGTTTCATAACTGCAATATAAATTGAGTGCAATTAAAGATGCAATGGGTACGCGAATTTGATTTTTTTCTATTCGATTTTGACGGGCTTCTTGTCAATACCGAACATCTGCATTATGCGGCCTACGTCAACATGATGGCTGGCAGAGGCTATAAGCTCGATTGGAGTTTTTCTAAATTTTGCGAGGCCGCACATCTCAATTCGACGGCGATCCGGGAAGGGATTTACGCTGATTTTCCCGATCTCGATCCCGATTGGCAGATCCTTTACAATGAGAAAAAAAGGATCTACTTCCAGCTGATCGGCGCAGGCAAAGTGGAGCTGATGCCGGGTGCGGAAAAACTGCTTCTCGAGCTCGAAAAGCAAAAGAAACGCCGCGCTGTTGTGACCAATAGTCTTCTTGAGCAGATCAAGGTGCTTCGTTCTCAATTGAAGATCTTGGATACGATTCCTCATTGGATCACACGGGAAGATTACGAAAAACCGAAGCCGAGTCCCGAGAGCTATCTTCGCGCAATCGAGCTATACGGGAAGCCGGGGGATCGGATCATCGGGTTTGAAGACAGCATTCGAGGGTTACTGGCATTGAAGGGAACTCCAGCGCTGCCAGTGTTGATTTGCGATTCTCACTATCCGTTATTGGAGATGCTATCCGAGGAAACTCTCCACTTCGAATCGCTCGAGCACATTCCAATCCATTTCGTTCAATAATAGACCTCTTGCATAATTATACCAATCCCAGTAAATATTGATGTTTTTTGGCAAGCGGATGTAATTATGCAAGAGGTCTAATAGTTTACTTGGAAAAGAAAGAGGGCATGCGCAGGCAATGCTGCGCCGGCTTTGCGGCGGTCTCTCGCTGCGAAAATCTCTTCTACTTGCGAGAAGGAAATCTTGCCCCTGGCCACATCGAGTAAAGCGCCTGCGAGATTACGCACCATTTTGTAGAGAAACCCATTCCCTTCTAGTTCTAGCCGAGCACCGTTGATCTCTTCTACGATATCGAATCGCATGAGGGTGCGCACCGGATCTTTCGAGGCGCTGCCGCTTTTCGCTTCGTTTGCAAACGAGGTAAAATCGCGCGTTCCTAAAAAGAGCGGCGCCGCTTGTCGGAGCGCTTCAATTTCGATGCGATCAAAAACCTGGAACCGATAAGGAGCCGAGAATGGATCGGCAATTGGAAAAAGGTGGAGGTGGTAATGGTAGATTTTGGACTTGGCACTATAGCGCGCGTGAAAATCAGGCGGAGTTTGTTCGATCGACAAAATTCGAATGTCTTTGGGAAGAAGCGCGTTTAGGGAAAGGAGCAATTTGGGCGGATCAAATGAGCTTTCCGAATCGAAATGGGCGGTTTGTCCGCGTGCGTGGACACCGGCGTCAGTGCGCCCAGATCCCGTTAGATCGAGTTTGTGTCGAAGTACAACTTGAAGTGCATTTTGGATCAGAGGTTGGATCGCGGAACTATTTTCCTGGACTTGCCATCCGGAAAAATTCGTCCCATCGTAGGCAATGGTCAATTTATAGCGAGGCATAAGAGATAGGTTCTTCCATAAATTCTGCGAATTTCCAGTCAAAAGGCGTCGTGATTTTAATGTTGCGAAAAGAAGCGGGGACGATTTCCGCAGGTTCGCCTAAAAGTTCCACGAGAGATAACTCATCCGTGACCGATAGCGACTTTTCCCTTGCGAAGGCGAGGCCTCGCCGAAAAAGATCTGGTTTCAGCGCTTGCGGTGTCTGTATTTCCCAAAGGCGAGAACGATCAACTGTTTTTTCCACAATCCTCGATACGGAGCATTGTTTGACTGTATTTACCACCGGGGTCCCTGGTGCGGCCGCTCCGACGCGTAAAGCAGCTTCAATGACCTCCAAGACGGTCCCCTTGTCGATGAAGGGGCGCGCCGAGTCATGCGCCAGAACTAGATCGGCCTGAGGAGAGCATATTTTAAACCCATTATCAACCGAATTCCACCTCTCGTAGCCGGGGTTTGCAAATAGAATTTTCTTTTGACTCCCTTCAAAAAGAGAGCGATAGGCCGGATCGGCAACGACGATGATTTCAGAGATTTCCTCCATTGCATCAAAGAGTTCTAAGCTATAGCGGACGATCGGCTTTCCTCGGAATAGCAGGAACTGCTTGGGAAAAGGGGAGCCGAAACGAGAACCACGGCCGCCTGCGAGCAAGATGAGACTAATAAATTTTTTTTGATTCATGGCAACCATTATAAAGGAGGTCGCCTTAAAAGGGGAGCCCCTCCTGCGAGGGGCTAACAATAGTGTTAGGCGGAAAGATGTTTGTTGACGAGTTTCGTCATTTCAAACATGTTTACCGCTTTTTTGCCGCCGAAAATTTTTTGGAGTTTTTCATCGGGATTGATATTGCGACGATTTTTTGCATCTTGCAAATTGTTTTTCTTGATATATGCCCACAGTTTCTTTGTTACTTCTGTGCGAGGCATTGGTCCTTTGCCAACAACTGCGGCGAGATCTTCGCTAACTTTCATCGGTTGCATGAACTTAGAATTTTTTGCTTTGGTTGCCATTACATTCTCCTTATATAGCAAGAGGCTCATTGTTCGGCCCGTTCTTTGGCCAAATTTTTTGTTCCTTCAAAGAAATCTTTTATCTGTCCGAGCGAATAAGTGTCAAAAAGAATCTGACAAATCTCGAAATTTTCTTCTCGTCTGATCATAAGCTACTCAGAAATAAAAAAAAACTCTCTCATAACAAACCGCTTGA
>CAZFWE010000020.1:0-12205 GCA_964522685.1 uncultured bacterium
CCAGGGTATATACCAATCGGATAGAAAAATTGTATCCCCAATCTTCACTACTTCCGGATCGAAATATTCGGTCATTGGATCAATGCTATGATCTGCGAATTTTCGAAATGTCATATCGGTTGGGAATGGGTAGTTTCCTGGATTATTATGGAGCATGCAATTGATGGCGCCCCCGAATACATGCTGAGGTGTCTTTATCGGTTCTGAGTAAATTGTCGCTGCGAGAGCACAAAAGAGGGTGATTATTTTCTTTTTCATTCTAATGGGGCCTATGATAAAAAAAGACACCGCTCTTTTTTAAGGATTCGATTGCTTGGGGTTCTTCTAGGTGATTAAAAGCAAACAGACCGGGAAATGGCTGTGGTTTCCAACAAGTCCATTCCTTTTTAGCGGAAAAAGAGGCCTTATTCATTTTGTTTAACTTAGCAATCAAAGTCATAAAAACCATCTCCTCTGGAAAACAAGATAAAAATGGAAGTCCCATCTCGACAAATCGATAATATTCTTGAATGAATAGCTTGGTTTTTTCAGTATTCATTTTAAGGCCGAAAACCACTGTACACGCAATGGTTGCATGCAAAGCATCAATGCCTGTCAACTCTTCTAACAGTTTTCGCGTTGCCGGTAGAGCCACATTCCATGCTTCAGCAGGCATTGGCCATCCATGGACTAGCGCGCCTGTACTATTGATCCAGTTGAATAAAGGCGTGGGATCGCGTAAAGGTAAAGTGGAGGAGTCTATCCAAAGCACCTTATTAAATCCCAGTTTTTGCGCTTCCAACATCATGAAAATTTTAAAAGAATAAGGCACGCCGACATATTGGATTTCCCGGCCTGTTGGATTTGGAAAACCTCCAATAAGATACAAGAAATATCCATTAAACCCGCATTTATGAAGAGCTTCTGGGATTGAAGAAATCAGGGTAGGATATATGTCGTTATAAGGAGCGCAGCACACGATGCAATTATCGCCACCAGTTCCTATCTTTTCTAATTTCATCCGGGGATATAATCCTCTTTCTGGATCGATTAAGGTTTGTCGAATGCCCTTTGTAGTACGACCCCAAAAGCCTTCAAATTCCAAATATCCCTGATTATGAGGATAAAGAGATCCCAAAAGAGGCTCGATATCAATTTTCCTCAGTTTTTCTTGGATCTCGATATAATCATCATGAGACAAATTTTCCTTCGCAGGAAACTCGATCGCAAATGGATTGCCTTGAAAAGTCATATCCGGCAGATTTTGCACCAGTATAGCCTGGTCGTCCTGACACGATATTTTCCAACCTTTCGAGAGAAAATATTCGATAGCTAATTTGCCTTTTGCGCGGTCGCTGATTACGATTACGCTATTTTCAGCAAGCCAAGTCTCCGCTGCGACTATTTCCTCCAGGCATTGATCCTTCAAATCTCCTAAATAAAGAAGGTCGATTGTTTTGGAAAAGGTTTCAAAAAAATCAACGAGATCTCCCTTATTACGGTTGGTAGAATACAGAGATGCTCCGTTATTATTTGCCCACTCTTCGAAAATCATCGTCGAGCAAGCTCTTTGCTCATTTACTGTTTCCACTATTGTCTGAACATGTCGATGAGCCATTAAAAGCAAGGTGCGGAAAAATGTTTCGTAACGAGGATCTTTCAAGAGAATTTTTTCTTTTAAAGTGCGAGTTTGACAACGGTCAATGGATTTTTCCATTACGGAAAATCCCGATGAGATCAATCCGACGGATATAATAATAAAGTATAGTTGCCGCATTAGAAAAGCTCCTTATCAGGATTCACGAGAATTTTTAATTTCTTACTCCGTCCAAGTAAAATTGTAGCTTTGGACGAGACTTTCGAATGGAGGGAAGTTCATCTGGAGTACATACGAAAGTGCCAAACCAGGATGTTGGTCTTAATTTTGATTGCCAAGCGAGGATTGAAAAAGAAAGTTCCTCCGCATTGCCGGTTATACATGGGAGTAATTTTTCAGTTTCAGCATACCAAGTGCTTAGTAAATCGATCGCTTTAGGATTATTCATATTTAACCCGACGAGAGCAGACGATAAGTGGTAAATGTTATCATATTGCTCAGGGGAAACGCCGAGACATTTAGCAGCAGCAGGCAAATGAGAAGATTCAGTTTGTCTTAAAGTTGCTACATAAGTAAAAAAATAGCCTCTTTTTTTGATATGAGAGAATATGATTTTTAAATCAGTAAGAGGATGCATTGAGGAATCCAGCCAAAGAAGTTCTTTATACCCAAGAAGGCTAGCCTCTTGCAGAAAAGCAACCTTGAACGCATATGGAACATGACAAAGGCGAAGACCTCCATTAGGCGTATTTGGAAATCCACCGATTCGTACTAAGACGTGTCCGCTATATCCACTTTCTTTAATCTCATCAAGAATAGTGCGAACTTTTTTTGGGTAAATCCCATTAAATGACGCATATAAAAGAATGCATCGGCTATTTGTTTCATCAGTAACATTGAAGCTGTATTTTTCGAAGAGTGGCATTTCGTTTTCCGGCCCAGTCAATGCCATATTCCGAAGGAAGGCGCTTTTTTGGCGATTCGATGACGTAATAAGAGGTTCTAAATCGTTCAGATAAGGCCTTCTGCAGTGACGCAGGTAATTTTCGATCAACCTATATTCACTTAAGGTGGGGGCATTGATATCTGCAATTGAAGACCAAAGAGCGTCGAGTTCTGGATCCGAATACGAATAAAGCGAGCCCATTAATAGGAGGGTAAAAAACCATAATTTATTCATTTATTTTCCAAGATAATGGATTGTGATGGTGGCAGAAAAGTTTCGTAGCATTCTCTTTGAAATGGAGAGATTTTGTCAAATTTTTTTCGTGTATAAATTTCCTTGAAATTGTAGACTCTGAAAATTCTAAAAGTGCTGGAAGTTCGTGGACTACAGGAGGAAAACACCTATCTTGTTCAATATCGATCTGAAGAAATTGATTGGGTTGCTAGCATTATTTTTAACCGCCTCTTATGGAGATGCGAAGTTTGTAGATTATATTAAAAATGCGCCAAACAAAGAATCCCATCATCAAATTCGCAATATCGACTTCATCTATATGATCAATCTCGACCAAAGATCTGAAAAATTCGAAGATTGCAATAGACAGTTGAACTCTTACGGCATTTATCCGTATCGGTTCTCGGCTGTGAATGGATGGGAATTAAGTCTTGAAGCGATCAATGCAGTTGGGGTCAAGTATGCTCCAAGCATGACTGGCGGGATTTGGGCGACGAGTTTCCGTCCGCAAGATCATTTCAAACCTCATGATGAAAGGATAAAAAATTATGGACAAACTTATTTTGCCCATCATATAGCCCAAGGAACGATTGGAATTTTCTTGAGCCACCTTTCTGTTCTACAGGATGCTTACAATTCTGGCTATCGGACGATCTGGGTGATGGAAGACGATATCAAAGTTCTTCGAGATCCAACCTTCTTATCTGATTTGATCGACCGTCTTGATGAAAAGGTCGGGGTGGATGGGTGGGATATTTTGTTTACAGACCAAGATATTCGCGATGCAAGTGGAAATTATGTTCCTTGTTCCGGTATGGCAAAAAAACCCACTTTTAATCCCAAAGACAAAAGTCAATACACGATTAGAAAAGACATCGATGAAAATTTTCGCCAGATAGGTGCACGCTTTGGTGCTCACTCTATGATTTTGCGGCGGAGTGGAATTAAGAAAATTTTAGACTTTGTAGCCGAGACGGATATTTTTTTACCATATGATATGGAATATTATCTTCCGATCGGGATAAAAATGTTTGCCATTTTAAATGATGTTGTGACAAATCAACCGAAGGCACTATCCGACAACGGGCTTCCCAATTATTTAAATAAAATTAATGCAAACCCTTAAAGGTTTATTCAGTGAAAATAAAGTTTTTGAGCAAAATTACAGCGATCGGTGCATTACTATTCTATACGCCGAATATTTCAGCCAATGCAAATTTGGAAGCTCTCAGAGATCCTGCCTATCAAAGCTTAAAAGCTAAAGTACAGAGTAAACTCGTGAATACTTGGTGTTTGCCTCAGAAAGCTGAGTTGATCATGGATGTTATAGTATCGGAAAGGCTGAACAACTGTGTTGAAATTGGAGTCTTTACTGGCTCATCATTTCTCCCGATCGTTTCAAGTTTAAAATATCTAGGGCAAGGACACGCTTACGCGATTGATGCATGGTCTAACGAAGAAGCGATCAAATACATGGATGATGAAGATCCAAATAAAAATTGGTGGGCTCAGGTAAACATGCGAAAAGCTCATACATTTTTTCAGAAGCGCATTCAATCTTTTCGCAAATATTACACTGAATTATATAGTACTTCTGAAGAAGCGGCTCATCAAATCGGTGAAATTGACTTTCTTCATCTAGATGGGAATTATACTACAGAAGGATCTCTTGAAGATGGGATCCTATATTGTCCTAAGGTCAAAATAGGGGGTTATATCCTTGTATCAAATGCTCATATTTGCATTGATCATGATTTGCCTAAATTAGATTTACTCTATTATATCGAAGGATTTTGCGACATCATTCGCATGGTCGAAGGCGGCAATGCCATACTCTACCAGAAAATAAAATAAGACTGATTTTCAATCACAAACGGTATAGTTTGGCTTACCATTGTCCGTGATCGCTTTATGGTTGTGGACGATGATATCATAGTTTAAGCGGTACATTTTCAAGTCGGGAATTAGCCAGAAATCCATATCATAAGGCAAGAAAATCCCATATGCTTTGAAGTAGGCTAATATTTTCTCAATTCCAGACCGTCGGATAATCATGGAATAGGCTCCAAACCTCATTCCTACCCTCGAAAAATCTTTGTTCAGTGAATAAAAGCGAGACAGGAAATCCGCTAGAGGATCGATTTTATAATTCGGCCTCATTGCTAAAGATCTGCAGGGGACTGGAACGTTATCTTTATCCGTTTGATCGATGTCAGTAAACAGAATATCCCAGTCTTTATCTAGAGAATCTAGCTGCGATATAAGAGCCGGAATTCGGAGCGGGCTATCAACGATTTGAACATCGTCTTCCATGACCCAAATCGTCTCATATCCTGAATTATAAGCATCTTGTAAGACGGAAATATGACTCATGGCTATCCCGATCGCACCGCGAGACATTCCCAACGCAAAATAAGTTGTCCCATCTTTCTCGATTTTTTCATTGCTTTGGTATTCTTTGCCGTCGATTTCGCGATAAGTAGTTCCTAAGAAAGATTCGGAAGCTATTTTGGACTTGAACCTCACCCCTACTTCTTGGATTGCGGCATTCGTTAGCTTCCATCCATTGACTGCGGAAAATCGATAAGGATGGATGCCATAAGTCTGAAGAGGAGTCGCAGCAGAAGCGAATTTTTCCGGTCTTTCATCGAGATTTATCATGTATATAAAATCGATGGGAGGGAATGAGTGTTTCTCCGATTTGTTTGATTCGCGGCGAAGGTGATTTTCGATTTTACTTGGGTAGTTATTGCAAATGGTTGGATTAGAAAGATTAGGGGAAAAGCTTAAACTTTTCATCGCAGCATCATGAACATCCCGTCTTAAGAACAAGGCATGCCCAAATTCTCCTTCCCAGTACCAATGCGTGAGGAGTTTAAAGTTATTTGCTTCTAAGAATGCCTTTAAATATTTGTAGTTGGAAGCTCGGTCTTTTAGAAAGTGGGTCGTTGTGTAAATCGCTTGTAAATTGCTTAGAGATTTCCAATGTTTTTTTAGAATGACTAATTCGGAGTTGCTCTCATCCAACCAAAACAGTGTGGTCATCCCATCAGAAATATTCGATTGGATGGTGCCGATTGGCCATGCAGTTTGACATTTTTTAACGAGATCAGGAGTGGGATTCGAAAAGTAAATAGTTGGATTGCAAGGGAGAAATAATGCAATGCGGTCAATTCTTACATCAAAATGATCTCTAAAAAGACCTTCAAACTTACCTTCTTTGCTATACAAGCATGAAATCGATAAGATTAGATATGCGAGTGTTTTAAGAATCATAAGTACTGCTGCAGCTGGTGAATACGCCAACCTGGGGGACTACAATCAGAAGCTTTCTTGAAGATTGTTTGAGCTTCTTCTGTATGCCCCTCCCCGTAAAGAAGCAATCCATACCAAAGGGCTCCAAAGCAACGAAATCCAAATGTCAGTTCAAAATCGGAATAGGCTTTAAAATATTCGATCAATTGCTCTTTCTCATATCCTTGGGCGGCCATGATCGCTTTGTCGGCATGTCGCAATGCCCCTTCAGAAAGATCTAGATTGATCGCTGTAAAATGGTGAAGGGCGCAGGCAGCAACAACCTGTGATACAGAGACTTTGGGGTTTTCTGGAAAAGCCAATAAAGCATCTCCTAAAAAGCAGATTTGGTACTTCGGATTGATTTTTAGCAATGCTTCAGATACTTGGCGCAAATCCGGATATCCTTCGAGAGCTGTATTTACGATTTTCTCTGGATAGAGAGAATCTTGAAAGCCGCGAATGTCATCGATAAGAATAATCCCATCAGAAATGTGGCAATCGCAGATAGCTGCCAACTCTTCCATTACAGGCGTATTCAATGAACCCTGCGCAGTAGTTCCTCCACTATAATGGCCGTCTAGATAAAACAAGATTTTGGTGTCTAAAGTTGGTAGAAGAGAATGTAAAATTTCTCCTGAATCTCCGCATAAGATAGTGATTTTTTTTTGCTTTCTGAATTTGTATTTAGCTTGACGGGCTAATTGTGGCGACAATTCGATCGAATAAATTTTTTTAAAAATAGGCTCAGCCTGTGCGACAGTATTTCCCAAATAGGTTCCACTTTCGACAAATGTTTGGAGATCGAAGACCGATTGGAGTTCTTGCAGAAGTTCAGATTTTAGCGCTCCATCGGAAAGTCTACGCGTCATAATAAATGGAATAATATGCGATGCTTGCAAGGAAAATTGAGCGACATTGCCATTTAAGAACAGAGGTTCAGCGAGTATTGAAGAAAGAAGGCTGATAAATAATAGAAAAAATCTTTTCATTAGATATTCCAGTATAGATTCGAGGGCAAGAGGATGTCATATTTGTCGAACGATCGCAATATTTTTTCCACGATTGCTCAAAAAAAGTTTAGCTATTTTTCAAATTTTCCATTATAAAAGTCTCGTTTCTTATGAGATAGAGTAGCGTAACGAATGAAATGAATTCGTAGGTGTTCGATGATGGAAAAAAAGATACACTTATCGATTGTAAGCCCTGTTTATCAGGCAGAGAATCTACTGGATGAACTCGCTGACCGAATTCTAAAGCAAGCGTCTTTGATCACCGATCGGTTTGAACTCGTTTTGGTCGAAGATGGAAGCCGCGATGGAAGCTGGGAGAAAATCAAAGAAAACTGCTTAAAAGAAGCGCGGATTAAGGGGATTCGCCTCAGTCGTAATTTCGGGCAGCACTCTGCGATTGCAGCAGGTATCGAGATCTCTTCCGGTGAATGGATCGTCGTGCTCGACTGCGACCTGCAAGATCTTCCTGAGGAAATTCCCGCCTTATATCGCAAAGCACAAGAAGGGTACGATATCGTCCAAGCGCGGAGAATCGAACGAAAAGACACTCTGCAAACAAAAATGGTTTCGAAGGTATTTTACTTTACTCTTTCTCGATTGAGCGGAGTGAAATACGACAGTGCTGTTGCCAATTTCGGCATCTACCATCGAAAAGCGATCGACTCGATGCTTCTGATATTAAATAGCGTCCACTATTTTCCTTCGATGGTTAAGTGGGTTGGTTTTAAGCAGACGAGCATTCCCGTCGACCATAGAGAACGGCCGCGTGGACAAAGCTCTTATAATTTCTCGAAAAAACTCAAACTTGGATTGAATATTATCGTCGCTTATAGCGACAAACTTCTTCGATTCGCGGTTGGATTTGGAATTTTGATTTCTTTGATTGCATTTCTTTTTGCACTGCGCATTATTTACTACGCATTGTCAGGCAGTATTTCTGTCTCGGGATACTCGAGCATTGTCGTATTGATCTCCTTTTTTTTCGGAGCGATGATCTTTGTTTTGGGAATCTTGGGATTGTATATAGGAAAGATCTTCGAGAGCAAAAAACCCTCTTATCTGATCCAGGAAAAATACAATGATTAGAATTCCGTTCAATCAGCCTTATCTAGTAGGAAAAGAGATCTCCTACATCCGCCGAGCGATTGCTCAAGGGAAAATCTCCGGCGACGGTTTTTTTACGCATCAATGCGAACAATTTTTCGAGGAAAAATTCGGCTTTGAAAAAGCGCTATTGACCACTTCTTGCACGGACGCTCTGGAAATGGCGGCGATTTTAGCGGGTATTTCACCCGGTGATGAGGTTATTATGCCATCATTTACTTTTCCATCTACGGCCAATGCCTTTGTGTTGAGAGGAGCGAAGATCGTTTTTGCCGATAGCGGACGGGAAAATCCCAATCTTGAGGTATCCAAGATTTCTTCGCTCATCACGGAAAAAACAAAAGCGATCGTCCCTGTTCATTATGCCGGAATCGCGTGCGATATGGATCCACTGTTAGAACTGGCAAAACAATACAATCTATTTGTTGTAGAAGACGCGGCGCAAGCAATCGATAGTTATTACAAAGGGAGGCCTCTCGGAAAAATCGGCCAATTTGGGACGTTTTCTTTCCATGAAACGAAGAACATTTCCTCGGGGGAAGGAGGGATGCTAGCGGTCAACGATCCGAATTATATTCTCCGCGCTGAAATCATTCGCGAAAAAGGGACGAACCGCGCTCAGTTTTTCCGAGGAGAGGTGGACAAATATAGTTGGGTGGATATAGGCTCTTCTTTTCTTCCCTCTGAGATCATCGCCGCTTTTCTGTATGCGCAGCTTGAAAAAATGGCCCAGATTCAAAAAAAACGGTTGAAAATTTGGAGCGCTTACTACCAGGGATTGAGGTTTTTGGCGGAAGAGAATTATTTCCGCCTTCCTTTCCTTCCTCATTTTTCGACGAACAATGCCCATCTTTTCTACATCGTCTGCCGGACTTACCGGGAAAGGCAGGAATTGATCGATTTTCTCAAGAAAAATGGGATTATGGCCATTTTTCATTATCTTCCTCTGCACCGTTCTTCTTATTATCGAGAAAAGCATGGAATGAGAAAATTGTCTAATTGCGATCTTTATAGCCGTTGTTTATTGCGCCTTCCGCTTTACTGCGGTTTGTCTGAAGAAAGCATCGAGCACATCATTCAAAAAATTACCGAATTCTACGAGAAAAAAAGAGCCCGTATGGAACCTGAAGAGGCATTGCTTTTTAGGTAAACCTTGATCGAAAGGGCATTCTTTTAGAACTTTCTGCGCCGTCAGCCAATATTTGAGTGATCATGAGGAGGCCTTTGCCGCAAACTACCACGGGATGTTCGTTGCGAAGAAAGATAACTTTCCCAGGCGTTCTATTCTCTATGACAACATCTGGATATATTTGAGCATCTAAGATTCGTATTTTGATTCCGTTTCGATAAGAAAAAGCTCCCTTATATGGAAATCCGACGGCATAGATCTTTCTCAAAATAGTAGGCGCATCGCAATTCCAATCAATTTGATAGTCCTCTTCATCACGCCAGAGACTGTATGTCGCTGCCTGGTGATTCTGTGAATGGGCTTCAATTTTTTCATGAGCAAGTATTTTACCAAGAATATCGACAGCAATTGTTGAATATAAAGGTAATAATTTTTCAATGGCATCGGCGATTCTTAAGGGAGATTCGATCGGTACTGATTTTTGAGAAATAATATCGCCCTCGTCATACTCGTCGCCCCCGAATAGAGCTGTCACTCCGATAAAAGGCTCTTTGTTGATGAGGGCGGAGACTAGGGGAGCAAATCCCCTGTATTTAGGAAGAAGAGAGTCGTGAAAGATAATCAACTTCTTATGACACTTTATCATCCAGCGCCATCCAATAGCGAGCCCAAAGGAGGGCAATTCTTTACTTTGTTCTCCTCTCCTGTAAAATTGAATTCCTGCTTTTCGACAAAGAGTATTGATGCCATTATAATAGTCGTTTTCCGTTTGCGGATCAGGGCTGCTGGTCACGCATTGGATTGGCGCTGCTCCAAAACGCTCAAGCAAAGCCGATAGTACTGCGAAGCCTTTCTTATTCATTAAATATAGAGCAACTTTTTCTGAATTTTGTAAGTTCATTTTTCGGCAATCATTAACAGAGAGCCGCCCCCGATATTGGGCAGCCAGCGCGCTAGAGAAAATTCCAATTTGGTTAGCCCATAACAAAGTGCATCGAAACCGAGGGGGAGTTTTTTAATCTTAAGTTTTTCATTTTCAGCAGGTGTAGTGGTTTTGTTGGGGTTGATTAGGGTTCGGGCAAATAACAAAGGAAGAATAAAAATGAAGAAATATTCAATCCGCGTTGGCTGCAAGCCGCATTGCCTAGAAAGTTCGATAAGACTTTTCTTTGTATATCTTCGATAATGACCATTGATGCGATCATCGCGATTCCAAAGCCATTGATGAGCAGGCACTGTTAACAGAAGTGTTCCTCGAGGCTTTAACATTTTTTTTATGCATTCAAAGGCTTCTTTGTCGTTTTTCTGATGTTCTAAAACATCAAAAAGACAGATTAGATCAAATTCTTCATGAAAAGGGGGATTGAATAAGTCGAATTGGTAAAGTTTTTCGATCCCTTTCTCTTGCGCATATTTGAGTCCATTCAAATAGATGTCGCTCAACTCGATGGAAAAGCCCAGTTTTTTAAGATGCTGAGCGATAAATCCCGTCCCACCTCCGATTTCTAAAATTCGGCTACTTTTATTGATCTTTTGCTGAAACAAACGACAAATTTTGTCGCGGCGCGTCTTAAACCAAAAATGGCTGGCTTCTGCATCTGCACATTCTTTCAGATGGTAGCTATCATAGGATGAGCGAGAGGGATCCAGGTGGGAATCAAAGATCTGAATATTGTCTTGGACTACATAGGAGCGAATCAGTGGCATATCATTCAAAGAGATTATCAAGATCATAGACAAAAATCATCTTTTTCCTTTAAAAGAGACTCGAAAAACTGGAAATTTTCTCAATGACAATAAAAACTATCCCTATTCATGATGTTGACTCGTATGCATACGTCTCATTTGCAAAAAATTTTTCGAAATATCTATTCGCTCTAATTATCTCCATTGTCTTTGCTTTTTGGAATCTACAGATATTTGACATTGAATCCCTTTTTCTTCCCTTCGATTACTTTGGCGACGCAATTTTTTACGCAATGACGATCAAATCAACGATTGCAACAGGATGGTATTTAACAAACCCGTCGATCGGCGTTCCAGATGGGCATAATTTAGCAGACTTCCCTACGCCTGAGGCCTTTAATTATCTGCTGATCAAGATTCTTTCCTTTTTTACGTCTAACTGGGTGCTTATCTTAAACATATTTTTCTTGTTAGGCTTTCCTCTTGTTTCTCTCACTTCGCTTTTTGTTTTTCGTCGCCTAGGGCTGTATTATCCGCTCGCTTTAGCCGCTAGTCTCTTATATACATTTTCGCCATATCATTTAATGGCGGAAGAAAGTCATCTGTTTTTGAGCGGACATTATGTTCCTCCTCTAATCATCTGGTTAGCAGTATTGATTTATCGAAATGCCCTTTTCAAAGACAGGAAAGCTATGAAATGGCATCTTTTCTTGTATTCTATTATTTGTGTTTTAGTTGGGTCAAATGGTGTTTATTATATTTATTTCGGATCGTTTTTTTTGCTGTTAGCGGGAATCATTGCGAGCTATAGAATCAAGGAGTTGAGACCTTTGAAACACGCTATTCTTCTAATTAGCATCATCGGCGCTTCATTGGTCGTTAACCTTTACCCTACTTTTAAAAATCAATGGAAAAATGGCAAGAATCGCCATTTTATGAGACGTAATCCGATTGAAACAGAAGCCAATGGGCTTAAAATAACTCAGTTATTATTGCCTAGAGATGGAGATCGATTGTTTTCAACTGTAAAAGAAAAATACAATGCTAATTCTGTTTCTTATGGAGAAAATACCAGGTCTTCATTAGGTCTAATCGGAAGCATCGGATTTCTGATTTTAATAGGAGGATATTTTTTTAAAAAAAAGAATGCGCCCGAAGATTTATCGATGGAGTCATTTGCTCATTTCAATCTTGCGGCGTTATTGTTGTCAATTATTGGCGGG
>CAZFWE010000021.1:0-12140 GCA_964522685.1 uncultured bacterium
TTTTAAAAAAAGGAGGAATGATGGAGGCTAAATATACCATCGAAGTTTCCGATGAAGCCGTTGAAATCAGAGGAACATTAACAATTCGAGAAGCGTTTGACTTTCTTTCATTCTTTGAAAAGGAAGGATTTACAACCCTGGAAGATTGGGGTGATCGCTCGACGCTTTATCTAGCAAAACGAAATCTCGACCAAGAAATCACAGATCGCGTTAATAAAAATGTTTTAGATGAATTAGATAGTGCCAATAAATACGGTAAAGAATTAATAGCTAAAAACATCGAATTAACACAAAAGATAAAAGATCTTGAATACTTGATTAAGAAAATCACACTTGAAGAGGGCGAAAAGTATTCGGCTTTGAAAAAAGCCAAGGAAAGCTTGGATAAATTCAAGATTCTTCAGCAGTTGAAAGACAGTCCCGAAGCTGCTGAAATTTGCAAAATGGAAGGCCCAGGAGCCGAAATGGAGGATTTAACTAATGGCTAATATAGAATCTAAAATCATTTTAGATCTAGTTAATGAAGTAACTGCAATTCATAATGATATGGTAAAAGGAAACTTATTCAACGCTGGATTTATGTTGTCATTTCATCAACAACATTTAGTTGAATTATATAAAATGGCCGAAAAACAAGAAAAGGAGCTTGCGCGTGGAAACCCACCCATTACCCCATGAAAAATTAACCGATGAAGAAGTAAAAGATTTAGTTTCTGAATTGGTAATTAAAAACCATGAATTAAGATCAGAAGTTGATGATAAATTATCTGAAATGGGATTAATACTAAATAAACTAAAAAGACACTTCTGCCCCGAAAAGTTCCAACAAGTCATGGTTTCAGGGGCCGATCTTTCCGATTTGTTGATGAGCACCTATGGCAATATGAACATGGGCGATCCTATCCGAATGAAGAAACCAGAGGTCGAAGATGATACTCCAGCTTAATCCTCCACTTCCAGTCATCACCCCGAAAGGAAAGGCGCTAGCTCACTTCATGATCGATGAAGGCATAGAGCACGACATCAAGTGGGTATGCTTCCAAGATTCGACGGGAGAATGTTGGACGTTCTCGAATCCAGAAATCAGGGTTCAAAAGAATATCACTCAAGGTCGAGATTACATCTCTCCTTTTTACAATCCTGATGATGTAAAACTTAACCCAGAAGGGGGTTATATTTGCATGAAGTGTCATGGACATAATCAATGCTATTGTGATTATGAAGAGTTAAAAAAAGAGAATGAAAAATTGATGGAAATGAACCGACAAATTATTGAGGAATACAAGCGTCCTTCTTGCCGTATGTGCCAGCAAATCGAAGCTGCAAAAAAAATGATGAATACCCCAAATTTTGAAGATTTGGTCAAAGATGCTAATTCAATATCCAACAACTCTCATCAAGAAAAAATCCAAGAACAAATCTCGAAAGTTGCCTCGGAACTTAGAGGAAACGAGATGAAAATACTCGATGACTTCTGCAAGACGTATTATGCAGCCGTCGGGCACATGACTGGAAAAGAATTCATGTCGATCGTCAATGACGTCACATTGAATGTCCAACAATTCTTCAAAGACGGGCAAGTGGGAACACGATATTGGTTTAGCCCAAAGGAGAAGGATGAGAATAGATGAACAAATTAAAGCAGCGAGAGATCAATTAGAAATTAAAATACCTGTAACCAAATCTTTGTATAAATCCATCGATTCTTATGAAAGAAAACAACGCTGGATTCATAGAAAAATGATGACAGAAATAAGAGCCTATGTCGAAAGGCAGATGGGAATAAAAATTGAGGACAATGATGGATAAGTGGCCTTTTTTTTGTTGTGCTGGATGGAGACAATCTGAGTGTGAAAAATCCTTCAAAAATGCTGTCGATCATGGTTCGGGGTTTTGGTTTAGATTCTGGGGATATGGTCTGCATTTCACGAACGGAAGAAAGCTATTCAGCGAGAGAAATGGATACGAAAATCGACTGCATCTGCCTTTTGGCTGGAGAGTCAAAATCATCAAAAGGCGGACGTACTAATGGCGTGGCAAAAACAAAAAAAATACGATAAAGGCAAGAAAGTCGATGATGAAGAAAAACCTGCTGCTAAATTCGATGAAGCCTACTTTAGAAAATTCCTCGAAGACTGGGAGAGCTGCCGTGATCGACACCCTGGCCAAGCTGAGGTGCTTAGAGCGGTATTCGAAGACAAATGCCAATACGTCTTCTATCGAGCGGGACGAAAAGGAGCCAAAACAACCACAGGAATCGACGTGGCATGGCGACTTGCCAATGAAGCACCTAATCGAGTTGGATACTTGTGCTACCCTACTATCGCCCAAGGAATTGAGGTGGTTTGGGAGGAAAGAAGACTTCAGACTTGTGACCAAAAAGACGATTCCATGTTCGATAAGTACGTTGAGAAGGTGGACGATTCCAGGCATATCGTTCGCTTTGCCAACGGCTCTTTCATCAAGCTCATCGGGACTTGGACTGAAGCTCGTGGTCGTGGAACTCAGCCCGACTTCCTGATTTTCGACGAATTCCAAGACTGCAACCCCGACTACATCGAGGCGATGGACGCCAATCTTGCTGCGAAAGAGAATGCTCAGTGCGTCATCATGGGAACTCCCCCCAAGAAGAGGAACCAATACGAGGAATGGTATGAACGAGTTAAATCCAATCCCCGAGGAAAGGTATTCCACTTCACGAGTTATGATAACATCCGCCTTCCTCACCTGAAGGAATGGCTAGACAACAAAAAGTCGGAACTCCTCAAGGCTGGAAAGGAAGACGTATGGCTTCGCGAGTACATGGCCGAACTCTGCTACTCAAGTTCAGATCGAATACTTCCCGATGCCAAATTTGAGGAATACGAAGACCTCGACAAATTCCTGCGTTATTTCGCTTATGAGGATCGAATTCCAATTATGGCGGTATCCGTCCACCCAACCTATTTTTGTGCAATGGTGGCCGTTCTAGTGCCCAAAAAAACGATGCTGGTGATCGACCACATGATCTTTCCTCAAGTTTGGAATCAATCGTTTGCCGATATGTACCCTCAATTGGGCGAAAAAGCCAAGGTTGTCCAAGACCTTTGCCATAAGAGAATGCGGAACATCGTATGGGATGAAAGCGGCTCATTTGCTGACATCATCACTGGGTTTACAAAGTGCCGACGTGACATAAAATGGCAAGATCGTGGGATTCCCATTCTTCGAGAGCTCATGGTCAAAGAGAAGATTCGGTTCTCGAGAGAGGTAGCGGACTTCGGCCTTGAGTGTCAGAACCTTCTCATTGAGGAGAACGAAAAAGACGTTCAGAAAAACTATCCACACATCTGTACACTTGCCATGATGGTGAACGAATATTTTTCTCAGGACAAAATCACTATTCCGCACTTGAAGCCTTTTGACAAATATGAAGCATTTCGAGAGATGGGAATCCCATGCCCTTCCACAAAAAAGGGAAAGACTTTATTCACTTTTAACAAGTGATTTCTCAATTCTTTTTCGTATGATAGGCTTCACTTCATTGTGAAGAAAGTCCATCATTTCTTTGTGCTTGGATTCGTTTGTGAAGCGAAGATGGGGATATCGCACGGGTTCTCCTGTTTCTTCATCCAATGCCACATAATGAGGCAAATTAAAGAAAATACCCTTCCCTGTCCTGAGTGCCATGATTCCTCGAATATCCAACTCCTCTTCGATGAGGTAAATATGGATAGTTCCAAGGATTTTTTTTTGGTGTTTATTCTGTGCCTTCGGACTGTAGGGGTAGAACTCTACAAATTCAATTTTCATCGGTTTTTTCCTCTCCATCGATTTCAATGACTGATACTACTATTAATTTTTTTGTTCCAAAAATCACCTCGCGAAATTCTTGATCTTTTTCATCTGAAAAATCTATGGAAAAACTCTCTCCATCTTTAAAAAAAATCTCGCCGTAGACTAACTCTTTTCCTATTCCAGGAAGCAAATTCAAGTACGCAACTTCACTTAAATTGTAATATATTCTTCTTTGTTTAAAAAAAAGGCAGATAAAACCCATTTATACTCCTAAATTTGAAAAAACGATATTTCTCTTCTTAAATCTCTTTCTGGAAATTCTATTTCCATGCACATGTGTAACCTGGATTCTACTCTCTCTCCCAGCTCTTTTCCAAATTGCTCTTTTGAAAGATTTGAAGTGAAAACGAAGGGTAACATTTCGCTAGTTCTGTAGTCGATAATGGAAAAATATTCCTTTTTTACTCGATCGGTAATTGACTCAACTCCTACGTCGTCAATGAAAAGAAAAGGAACTTCTGCAATCGATCTGAGATGATATTCGTTCGATTTACTTCCGCTGGTCATTAGCTTTTGCAAGAGCTCGTCGAACATGTCCACGCTCCTTGTGAATCGAAACCAAGTGTTTCCCTTCTCCACCATAGCCCTCAAAAGAGCTGTCATAAAGTAGGTTTTTCCGCTTCCAACGCTTCCTGTGAGAAACAGGGATGGCTTCTGAGGAGATGAAATCCATTTCCTCGCGAATTCCATTAACTCAGGGGGTAAATGCTTGATTTTATCAATCTGAGCGTCTTGGTACATTTTTCTAATGTCATGTGATTTAATCACTTCTTCCCATTTCATACTTTATCCTTGAATGATAGTTTATTGTTGAAAGCTAATGGCTTTTGTTCTTTTGGAGCAAAGGCAGGATTGTTGTGCCGACTTGGTTTTGTCTCGGCAGCTTTTTTATTCATCGGGTGCTTAAGTTGCTCATGCATGGTGATGAATTTCTTTTCTAGGTAAGTGGCGGAATGCACAAGCTTATACCAAAATCCTCCTGGAGTATGTGCGTAGGCGATTACTGATTTTATCTCTTCTGGAGTGTAAGTATTCAAAAGTCTCTCTATGGCTTGGTATTGAGATTTTGTCTTCCTAGTCTTAGATTCTGGAAAAGTTGGAATAGTCAAAAGAAGAGAAGAATAAAAATCAGTGAGCAACGAAGTTGCGAGCGGAGAAGGCTCGTATGAGCCTTTTCTGCTAGATATATTATCTTCTTTATATTCTTTATATTCTTCTTTAGTGGTTCGGTTCTGGTTCACTTCCGGTTCACTTGCTGGTTCACTTTGTGTTTTTTCACGCTTATAAAAGTCTGGTACAGTGATGGTTAGAAGGGTTTTGTCGTGGATCACTTCTTGCCTCACAAATCCACACTTGCACCAAAAGTGAACCGCCCTGTGAATGATATTTTTATCCAAAAGGTCTTCTTTGAACTTGACTTCTTCGTTGCAAATTTTCACTAGATGTCTTTCGGAAACACAGAATTGTCCGATAGCAATATTGATCGTTTCTGTTCCAATTCCATGTGTTGTTGGAGAGTATGCGACATTCTCAAAGAGTATATGTAAGACCTTTTGATACTTCAGTCGAGCACCTTTGTATCGGTCGTCTGAAGTCACAGAACGTGGAATGATAAAGTAGCCAGATTTATTCACTTGGGCACCGTAATCCTTGTAAGAATTCGGTGCTTCTGCTATATTGGGCTTATCAGAGTTCAATATAGCCGATTCGTGCACCGAATCAGTTTTCTCAATAGACCCAGAGTTATCACCCTCTGGGTTTTTTATTTCTCCTGTGACATTACCAAAAAAACCTTTAGAAGGCAATCTATTCGGTTGTGATCCGTTTAAAATATGTAACACTTCTACAGCAGCCATTTCTCAATCTCCTATTTCGGAGCTGAGCTTTTTCACTTGTCAAGATTTCTGGTTGTGTCAAATCGTTGTTTTGTGCACACTGTCTTCCAGAATAAGAAACCTTGAATGCTACTCTAAGCTTCAGCACCCTTTTCTTGTTCAGCCTTGGCACGGCTTTTTTATAACGAAGTCCCTCATGCCAGTGAGAGACTAAGTCCCAACAGAGATGAAATGATTATGGTGAGTGCAGTTTATCGGCTTCCAGCGATAAGACATCTGATCCTCGTCATTTCGCATTCTTCCAATTGGAATGGCAGCTCCACGCTGTCAAACCAAAGTAAAAAGCGAAGAGAAGACCTTGAGCATATTCTCCTTGGAAAAGATCGTATGCCCCCCATAAAAAGTCAGCAATGGAAAGTAAAATTAATCCATGAAGACGATTTTTTGATGTCGTTAGAAAGCCTGCAATCGAAACTGCTAGAATCAACCAATCAACCATTTCGTAGCCCTGAAAATATGGAACTGTTAGCAATAAATCTCGTACAAACCCCTCGTTCTTCTCCTGAAACTCTGTCATCAATTACCCCCAAGGTACTGAGTAGGATTCCAGATGAAGATATAATCGAAGTGTTTGTGTGAATCACGATTTATTTACCCCTTTGATTACTATTTTGTTGTATGGACTATCAAAGTCACAGTCTATTTCCAGTAAGCCAAGGTTTTTTAGTTTTCTAACCCAATTAACAATGGTTTGATGCGATACGCTGAATAACTCAGCGAGCCTTCGTGATGAAAAAGAGATAGATCGACCGTTAGAGGTCATTGATTCAATTTCTGCCAGAAAGACCTTCTCTCCGAAAGATAGCTCAGGGTGGAATCTGATACTTTCGGGAAAGAGAATGGTCTTCTCTGGAACGTATTCCTTCAAAGCTTGTGACATATTTCTCCGTGTTGGTTATGTTATTCTACTTGCTTCCATTCTTGGCAAAGTGTCAAAGCTAAACAAATTTGTCAATTAGAAATTCAAGAAATTATTCCATAAAAAGAAAAAGGAGGGAACTTGCGTTCCCCCCTCAAACCAAACTAGGAGTGTTATGAAAAAACTAGGACTGGAATCCCATCTCTAGGTAGTTTATGGCTGCCTGAGTGGTGATATCGGCTGCTTCGGTGAATCTGATGAACGGAATGACAACATCGCCTGCATCGAATGTAAATGCAGCAACCACAGTCGGTGCAGCATAGTTATATTCATAGGTCACAACCCCTGCGCTGCTGACCTTGATTTTAACTTGGAACACGGCACCATCGACAGCATTTAAAGTTGTGTCGGTAGTGACTACGCCCCCTGTATTCACCTGTGTTTGTAGCTGAATATCCCCAGCGGTTCCAACGATACCGATACTTACGAAATCGGTGTAGTTGGCCAACGTCGCGTCGAACGCTTGGGCTTTTCTCAGACCGAGAATCAGAGGGTTTGCTCCTGAAACGTCTTGGACTTTGAATTGTGCTTGGATGAAGAATGCTGGTTGACCAATAGTGAATGCCATTGGAGAAAGAGCAGTCTGACCCATGCAAAGCTCGATACCATCGGCAGCAGTGTTATCTTGAACCAGGTTAAGACCAAATGTGTCTAAGCTTGGGGCAAGGATTGTCTGCGTACCGATAACGTTCCACTCATAAGCGCCGAAGCGAGTATAGAGAACGTTGTTGTCGCCAGCGGTTCCAGTGGCTGCTCCACCTGCGACTTTCGCTGTAACGGGTTGAACTGTAAAGTTATCAAACCAATAGTTGTTGTCCCAATAGCGTCTATTAATAGCATCGGAATATTGATATTGTTTGATTACTGATGGTGTAGGCATGATAAACTCCTCAGAGTTAAGATTGTTAATGCCATGCCCTCAGGCATGACGGATATAGGAACAGCCTCAGCTTATTCCCTACTTTACTATTAAATCTTTTTTGAGATAAAAGCAAAGTAAAATCTGAAACCCAGAGGAATGTATGTCTAAGAAGCCTAAGTTAGGTAGTGGAAAGCGCTTTAAAAGTCTCGCCAATAAGCTTGCTCGTAAAGGGGTTGAAGACCCAGATGCGTTGGCCGCTTCTATCGGCAGAAAAAAGTATGGCAATAAGAAAATGGCAAAAATGTCTGAAAAAGGCAGAGAAAGACACGAAAACGAGTGATTTTGTCACTTTTCTCGGTCTTCCTCGGCTCAATTTCTGAATATTAAGCTTGTGGCTGTGCAGGAGCTGCGGGAGCAACACCCTTATGAGATTGAAGCAATTCAACGAGTGTGTCGATCGCTGCATCTTTTGAATTCAGATCGTTCGCAAATTCTTGCTCAAACGTCTTAAGAATGTTTGAACCAATTGAAGCGACTAAAGCTAGTCTGTGGACGCTATTCGATGAAAATATCGATAGAATGTCTTTTAACATACGGTCTCCTATTTTGTTTAGGGCCACCCCTTACGAGGTGGCGTGGTGGTTTTTATCGTTCTTCGCCTGCGAAGTCGGATTCATTATGATCCTTCTTAGGAACATACATTTGTCCAGGAAGCTTGCTCGGATTCTTGGCCATCGTACCCATGTCTTGATTTTTTTCATGACAGGTCTTGTCAGGCTTTAAGTTCGAGTCGCTATACTTCCCGCTTGATTTCTTTTCCTTTTCCATCTTTTTTTCTCCTGTACTTGTTAGAGAGTTCTTTTAGTCGGTTTTTGTCTCGGCTTACATGCTCGGGCAGCTTTGAATAGGCTGACTTCGGTGTATGCTCGGCAAACTTTTCGGCGACCTCGGGCTCTCTAGCGTACAGAAAAGATTGTTGTGCTTTCGATCGGAAAGGCATAAAGAAATCCTTTGCATACTTTTTTCCTGTTATGACATAAAGCGATTGAGCAATCAAGAATTTTTTAAACGGGGGATTATAAGTCCATGAAAAAAATGTTCGTGCTAAACGCAATTACTGTTGGATTATGTTTAACAGGTTGCACATATAATGTTTCTATGGCCCACACGGAAGGAACGGCCACAGATACAATCGATGACACTGCCAGTAATACACCTAATATTGCCCCTACAGTCACTGTACCTCTCACGCCAGGTTCTTCGGTGCAGGTCGGCAAATAATAATAACATAAATCGGGGGATTCCTAACCAGTTTCCCCCTATAAAAACCAAAGGAAAGTCCGTGAAAGTCAGATTAGATATGGATGAAAAATGGCCCGTATTTACTCTTTTAACACCCGAAGAACATCAAAACAAATATTGCATAACCCGATTTAACACCGACGAATTTGTCGAAATCCCAGATGAATTGGCTCAAAGATTCCTCAAGATTCAAGTCGAATATCTCGATATGCAAAAACAACTAGAGGAGATTTATGATAGAGCACAAAACGAAGATGGGCCTGAAGCTGCCGAGAATAGCCTACGGGACTATTTGCTTGAAGATCCTAAAAGAGTTCATGGAGTATCACAACATCGACAGCTCGATGCCTGTTCCAGTAGCTAAAGAAGCCACTCATGAGGGTCTTGAGAAGATTTTTAACATCCTGATAGCCTCCATAGAAGAAAAGAAAAGGGAGGAGATCATTAAAGACGCTATGGCGTACTATCATGACCTTCCCCCCAACGTTCGTTAGAGCGCCCTTATGTGGTGACAAATAAGCATCGTGCATCCAAGCATGGTCGCACAAATGTTGCCACATATCATGCTTATAACAGTCCCAACGGTACAAAAACTGTAGTAAATCAATTTCTCATTCCTATGAAACCATTTTCCAAATCTGACACCTCTTTCATAACCAGCGCTCTTATTTTCCATCATTCCACCAGATTTTTTCCCATGAATTCCAAATAAGCAAGCTGCTTTATGTTGGTCATCTGAATGTTTACTTCCTCTTGATTATTCTCTTTCTGAGCAATGTAGAGCTTAATTAAGTGGAAGTGAAGCCACTCTTCTACGTCATGGCTGCTCTCTTCAGAATGGGATTTATTCCATTGGGAGCTTTCTCCACGATCAAGACGCTGACGTTGCTGATCTGAAACGTGCTGAGAATACATCTCGTCCACCGTTTTCTTTGCTTGTTCATTTCGACCCGTTCCAATCGATTGCCAGACTTTGGTCATGTCTGGAAGTTCTGCGTGAGCTGAGGCTGTCATAATCAATCCACAAGCTAGTGAAAGAAGTAATTTCTTCATTTTGTCTCCATGTTTTCTGGTTGTTCTTCGTTTAAGCTTACATCCTCTTTGAGGTATCTCAATAGATTACTTACTAATTCTTTGTCCATCAACTGAGAGCCTTTCCTCCATATCGCCCAATGAACTTCCCCTTCAGGGTATCTTTGAACGAATTTATGGAGTCCTGATATTCCTAAGCATTGAAGGTCGTGAATTTGGGTTCCCTTCTCATCGAAGAACATTCCAGCACCATTGCAGAACAGATAAGCACATGGGGCGTTTCCTCCGAAGTCAGAGACAATCATCTCTCTATTTTCATATTTTGGCATCTCGTCTCTCCTGGTAACGCTCCCGTCTTTATGGAAGTAGAACGTTTCGTTTAGCAGCTTCAAGAGCTGATCTTTTTTATCATCATCCCATACGATGCTCATTAGAATTCCTCTTGATCTTCGTCTTGGTAGCAGTTGAAAACGAAAATCCCTCGCCTTCGCCACATTCTAACCACTTTGGGTCTGTCATCAAAAACGAATTCGATTGTCTTTCCATTTTTAAGAGCTTCGTCAAGCCATTTTTCTTTTAAAACATCGTCTGGAGTTGAGTCCCCGATAGGACGCATTTTAAGCTCAGAATAGGTGGATTGGCCAACAATATATTTTAACCAATGAGCTGTTCGATCTCTTACAGATTCGCATCGTCCCGACCATATTTGGATCTCTTTGTTAGGAATGGTCACTTCATTCAAACCCAAGCTTTCAATCACTCTGACCACGGGCCAAATAGGAGTATCCTCGTTACAGGAATCAAAGAAGCTCCTCCAATCAGGTTTCCAAGACCGAAATCTACTCTTACATTCATCGCATAGATCAACAGGATGATTAGGAATTTGATGCCAGTGATTGCATGGTTCAATGTATTCTTTATCAACAAAGTGCCTTCTGTGTTCGCAATCGGCAAGAGTCCCATCTAGGTCAAAGATAATCATTTTCTATACACCTTTGGATAGTCATGAAACCATTTTTTCCCATCATCTGGGAAAGACCATCTATCCACTACTCTTCGATAGTGATTACCACTAGGCATTTCATCATCACCGCTTCTTATAGTGCTATTTGCTTGTTTCTTAGCCTTTTTCATTGAAGACCTTCCAATACAACAAATTGGCCCTATGGGGTACTTTTTTCTCGATCTTGACATAAGCTTCTCAAATAGTCGCTAATCATTTTTTTATCCACTTTGCCTTCAGCTATGGACACTACAAATTCTATCATTTCATCTTTTTCGTAAACTAATTCTATACCGTTTGTTTCAAGAAACAATAAACAACAAGCCATTCCTGTTCTTTTATTACCATCAAGAAAGGGGTGATTTTTAACGATAAAGAATAAATAGCAGCCAGCTTTATCAAAGATAGTGGGATACAATTCCTGTTGAAAAACGGCTAGAGTAGGGCTAGCTAAAGCCGATTCTAAAAGGTTATGATCCCTTATCCCCGATAATCCTCCGAATCTGTTAATCAATGCATCGTGAAGCTCAATAGCTTGCTCTAAAGTGATCTGATTCATCTAGCTGCAAGACCCTCCATCAACCCCTTATGTTTTTCAAGGAATGATGGGAGTTCTTTTTTAAAATCAGAATCCTTCATAGGAGAGCTAGAATCTTGAGCCACATCCTTACAGATAAGGCCGATTAGATAATCCTTCACGGTTTTCTTACAGGATAATGCTTTCATTTTTGCACTGAAATGCAGCTCGGTAGGACAATCGAAAGTGAAACGAGTAATCTCTTTTGCTTGGTTGGACATAACAACCTCCTTTTCACCCATATTATCTTAAAATATCATTCCTGTAAATCAGGTTTTCACTTAAAATTCATGAATTCTACGTCATGATGAGGAAAGCAATTGTTCCATGAAGTGACGTGCCTATAGCACTGGAGAAGATGAAGGACTCCGTTTAAAGCCCTATGAGGCCGAGATTCGTGAGGAAGGCCAAAGTGTCGGGCAATGCTGTCTTTTGAAAGGGAAAGCTTGCTAGGAGCAGGATAACAAGAACCGTAGAACTTAACCCAGAACATCGAAGCAAGGTCTAACCAATGATAAGGCCACCCCAACTCACTCATCTCCTCCTGAGAGATCAATTGGAGGAAAAAAGGCTTGTCAAAGGCTGGGTTCTGGCAGATGAAAAAGGATTCGTCTTTCCTAATCTGGTTCTTTTGGAGGAATGAAATGATGTCTCTTTTCACATCCACAGGGTGTTTAGCTAATGGAGCATGGTTTTCGGGGGTGTACCCATTG
>CAZFWE010000022.1:0-12105 GCA_964522685.1 uncultured bacterium
GCTCTCTACGGGTTGGATCTCGAGGATTTTCCACCTCTTCCCGATGAATTAACCGAAACCCATATGTCCACAATCTTCGACCTCCCTAAACCAAAAATTGTGTCGCAAACATCTCCCACTCCCGCCCATGAAATCGGAATTAGCGATTCCTTCTTTGTCGCCAAATCAACGGGAAATGAGATCTTAGAATACGAACAGACAACGACGGGAGCTCTTTCTACAAATCTCCGCGGCTGGTTTTTAGATCCCCGTAATCCTGAAAAAGAAAAAAAATATCTTTATTCGCTCTACGCGACCAAAGAGAACTTGAATAAAGCCTTTCCTGGATGGAACAGCTCTCTTTTGAAGGACCTTCGCCAACTCCTCGTAGAAGGAACGCGCGACTTTGCTTTCTATGCATACAACACCCTGCATGCTTTGAATCAGATTGAAACCGATGGGGAAGATATCAGGATCCGTTATGCCTTCATCCTCCAGCACTTGAGAAATGCAGTAGAACAGATGCCAGAAGGAGACGTCGACCCACTCATCGCGAGAGCGAAAATGCTGATCCTCGAACTTTGCCACAGTAAATTTACCGGTGTTTACCTCTATCCTTTCCTCGAAGATTTTATCAGCAAAACTCTGCATGCAAGCCAAGCTAATACTTATCAAGTACCGAATCATTTCACATGTGCAAACATTGCGGAAGAAATTCGAGTCGCAAACCAAAGGCTTCGAGGAGCACCTTACAGATACCTACAGACAAAAGCTGCTAAAGAATATAAAAAATTACAAGGAACCATTGGCTGGGGCTTTGATCCGACGGGTGATTCGAACACCCCTTGGGTTCACTCAATTCAAAAAACTGTGGATAATACAGAAATTACCATTTTGCGCCATGGAACGCCTACCTGCGATCCAAACCTTTTCGGCGTCCTCGTGAGAGAGGGACTTAATCTTTTAAGACAGGTCCCCCTTCTTGGCAACTATGTTTGGAACAATGAAGCTGCCTTGGTAGTCCCTGAATATAAAGCCTACTTGAAGGCTCACCCGGACAAACGAACTCTTTATACAAACCACCAAGAATACGACGATAGTGGAGGCCATGCAGTCCATGGAGAGCTTGCCCGTAGCAATGCGCTTCGCGATTTAGAAGCCTCTCATCGGAATTTCCACTTCCTCTCGCTTCCTCTCGACGGGCCTCTTTGGAGCACGACCTATCTCCAAAATAGAAGCATGAACGACCTCAAACAAGATCTCCTTAGATCTTTTTGGGACCAAAAGAACGGATTTGGGCTTCCTCAGGCTCTTCTAAACGAGACTCAGCTTGCAGCAAAAGTACAAGAAATCCTCGAGCAAATCCACGACCTTTATTTCAGCAGTCAAGAGCTGCCTTCGATTGAAAAGAAAAAAGCGTTCATGATGCTCTTCTATTCAGAGCTCAAAGACTATATGAAAATTAAACTCAGAATCGATCTCATGGTCTCTGCCTGCAAAGATAATAAAGACCGCGGCAATGCGAGCACGCTTGTCGACATGGCTAAAAACCTTCTTAAATTGGGCCTCGAAAACGACTCAAATCGCCTGCGTGAACTCTTCTTCTCCGCGCTCGGCCCATTCATCATCAAAAACGAAAGCATTATTGATGAAAGGCTTAACCTTGCACTCCATGTCCTGGAGCATTTTGCAACACTCAGCCCGGCGCAAAAGGAAACAATCCGAAATACTCGGCCAGCGTCGGGGTTCCAAATCCGTGAGCAAACCGTTCCCAAAGAAGAGACGAGTCCTGCACAAATGATGAGCCCCGAAAATTTCTTGGAGACAATTAACCACTTAAAATCGATTGAAGAACGAAGAGTCTCCATCGATGCAAACTTCAAAGAGGACATTCATCGAGACTACAAAAATGGCAATAATTGGAATGTAGAAAAAATCAAGAACCAAATCGAACAAGACTTGCCCTCTATCAATCTCCAAGTCGATGGAGAGAAAATCTTTCAATCTGAGAGGCTTTTCCAAATTCTCGGCAACGATCTAGAAACTCTTGCTCTTCTCCATCGAGGGAGCGCCAAAAGGATTGTGAAAGATCCCGCAAGCCAACTCCAGGGAAATAAGCTCAATCTCATAATCGATTTGCCAGATGCCGCTTCTAAAATGGACATTCAAGTGAATTTGAGCCCTAAAAAAATTGAAATCAAACAAGAGCTCCTCTTGATAAACCGAACGGGAGAAAATGATTATTCCTATCCAATTCTTGCTAGAGCCATTATCACCGACGACAGCCGAGACGCCCTAATTTCATGGCATTTCGTCAATGCGCGAAAGCCATAACAAAAAAAAGATTGTCGCAAAGCCGATCCCGCTGATCATCGGCAGCGTCAAAAACCAGAGCACCGCCGTCTTTTCCACGCAGCCATGGCTGCAAAGAGAGGCGGGGGTAAACACTTGAATCCACGCCAAGACAGCCCCTGCGCCCGCCAACATCAACCCATAGCGGGAAAAATTTCGATCGCCCTGATAAGCGGCAACGCCCAGGAGTAACGCCAGCGGAAAGAGGGAGCATCTTTGATACCAACACAGTCTGCATATCTCCATTCCGAGAATTTCACCCTGATATACGCTGAAAAGAACTCCGAAAAGAGAGAGAACCCATGCAAAATAGAGGGCATACTTTTTCATAAAAGGGCCTTTTCGATCTCTTGCCGAATCGCTTTATAATCGGTGGTATTGACGCGGATACCGTTGATATATAGCGCCGGTATTCGAAAATTTTTCCCCATGAGAGATCTCGCCTGGTCGAGGTTCTTCTCCAGTTCCGAATAATGACATTTTTGCTCGATGCAGAGTTGCAATTTGTAAAGATCAATATCCCCTACTTCTTTAGCCAGATCGATCAGAATTTGATCGGCATATTCATCGACGGCTATGCCTTCAAACCTCCCAAAAAGGAGCTTTGCATAGGATAGAAACCGCTCCGGAGAGAGCTGATAGACTTCGAGAGCCGCATTGGCCAGCCTTTTGGACCCATGCAAGAATCCGAGAGGAATCACTTTGAGGCGGATTCTTTGGGATACGAGATATTCCGATTCGAGTTGAGGGAGAACAGTCTCCGAAAAAGCGCGGCAGCCATAGCATTTAAAATCTTCGAAGATTACGACTTCAACCACCGCTTTCTCATCTCCAAAAACTGGACATGCAACTTCGATCAACTGCGGCTTACGAGGAGAAAAGACGATTGCTATTGTGGCCAAAGCAACAAGGGCTAGAGCAGCGGTCCCGAGAACGAGAATTTTCCGTGAATCCATAATTGCTCTAATAATAGAAAATCTATTCTTAGGCAATCATCGGCTTAAATAAACAGCTCCATGAGGACTTCGAGGATCACGAAGACCGCTAAAATGGCCAATAAGACCTTGCCGCCGGGAAGCATGACCGGCCCGGGCTCTTTTCTACTTCTCGCTTTCCACACCATGAGAATTGGCAATAGACCGAGAAGAAGCGCACATCCGATGCCTCCCGCGTAAGTCAGTGCATTGAGAAAAATCCCCGGCTGCGTCAGAGCGATCAAAAGAGGCGGTAAAAATGTGAGAGCCGCGAGAAATCCCCTTCGAAGCCCTTTCTTAGCCATCCGGAATCCGTCTGCTAAAAAGTCAAAAAGGCCCAGCGTCACTCCCAAATAAGAGGTCGCGATCGCAAAAAAGCCAAACGCTTGGCCAATGGCAAGAACTGAACCCGTAACGAGATACCGCTTGAGCGGCTGAACAGCGGTTTGCCCGAGCATTTTGGCCTCTTCCAAGCCTTCGAGCGGCACAATTCCCAAAATGAGAAACTCCCAGAAAAGGTAAATGATGAATGTGAGGCTCGTTCCCGCGATGATCGCGATCCTGAGCTTTACCGCGTCGCGCTTCATGTAGGCGGTCAGAGTAGGAATGACCCCCTGATAAGCAAACGAGGTGAAAATGATCGGCAATGCCAAAACAGCAGGGCCCCAATTGGCCGTTGTCAAGAACGAAACATTCACATGCTTGATCCCGAAAATGACGAAGAGAAGGTAGGTTCCGATCAGACCAATCATTAAGAAAAAATTAAGGCGATCAACAATTTTTGCTCCAAAATACACGAATGGGGAAAGCAGCAGGACAAAGAGAGTTCCTCCCGACCAAATAGGGGCAAGCCCCAGCCACTCGCGGAGCATGCTGCCGCCACCGGCGACGTAGGCGAGGCTAAGGCAATAAAACAAAAAGAGATAGAGAACCCAGGCAAAGACCTTACCCGCTTTTCCAAAATAGGCCGAAGCCATCGAGACCAGATTGGCATCAGGAGCAGTCTTCAGACAGATCTCAAGCATGAGAAGTCCTGTGGAAGTCATGAAGATCCAGCACAAGAGGTAAACGAAGATCGATGGGCCAAACCCTCCGAGTCCTGTCAAGATCGGAAGGCCGAGCATGCCCGCCCCAATTGAAGTTCCAGCTACGAGTAAAGAGCCTCCGACGAGATGGCCCCAAGGATGTTTTGAAAGCATAAGTTTACATTTGGTTAAGGAACCTATCTCACTAATATTTTTCGTCGATTTTCTGGATTATTTTGGCCGCTTTTCGACTGAAACTTATTCGGTGAGATAGGTTCAAAGGATACCGATTATAGTCTCTTTATAGAATTGAAGCCAAGAGAGAAAATGAGATCAGAACCGCTTGACGTTAAGAGGAAGAATCTTTTACACTGGTAAAGTGTTTACATCCTTAAGCCCCCTATACGTGCAGCCGAAAGTATACCCAGTCGACAAACATCAAATATCCTCGGATAAAGTCGATCCGAACGCCGCTTATGTCATTTTGAAGCTCCGCCAAGCAGGCCATAAGGCTTATCTCGTTGGCGGCGGCGTGCGCGATCTTTTGCTCAAACAACGACCCAAAGATTTCGACATCTCCACCTCAGCCAAGCCCGAAGAGATCAAAGCCCTTTTCCGCAATTCGATCTTGATCGGGCGCAGGTTTCGGCTCGCGCATATC
Source organism: uncultured bacterium (assembly GCA_964522685.1). Taxonomy (GTDB): domain Bacteria; phylum Chlamydiota; class Chlamydiia; order Chlamydiales; family SM23-39; genus CAITMJ01. The sequence continues at coordinate 4,992 of CAZFWE010000022.1, forward strand.
CGTTTCGGCAAGAAAATTATTGAAGTTTCCACTTTCCGAGCCGGGGATACTGGCGTAGCCGACCTGATTGTCCGAGACAATGTTTGGGGAACCGAGGAAGAGGACGTTCTTCGCCGCGATTTCACGATCAACGGCCTCTTCTACGATATCGAAGACCAAACCGTCATCGATTATGTCGGCGGCTATCCCGACCTGGAAAAACGGGTGCTCCGCACTATCGGCCAACCGGACGTCCGATTTGTTCAAGACCCTGTCCGGATGATCCGACTCATCAAATTTTGCGCTCGCTTCGATTTCGATATCGATAGCCCTACTTTCCAAGCACTCCTCGGCTGTAAAGAAGAGATCCTTAAAAGTTCCTCGGCTCGCATCCTCGAAGAACTTCTTCGCATGCTCGAATCGGGCTCTGCGAAAACCTTTTTTCATTTGCTGCATGAGTATGGCCTCCTCCGTCCTCTCCTCCCTTCCGTGGCCGATTACTTCGACCGCAATCCCGACAATGAAATCCTCGCACTCCTCTGCGAAGCTGACGCCGAAATGTGCAAGACAGCGCTCGACCGCTCTATTCTCCTTTCCGCGCTTCTCTTCCCCCTCCTTCGCCATCGCCTCTTGCAACGCGCGCAAAAGTCCCATCAAGTCTTTCACTTAGGCATTGTTCAAGACGAAGCTACTAGAGTGATTGACGAGACGTTTGACCCCTTCTTTCTCCTGCCGCGCCGCCTGCGCGGGATGATCATTTCGATTTTGACGGCCCAATTTCGCATCCAGCCGCTAGACGACAAGCCACTGCGCAACCCGAAACCTCCGCGAGATCCGATGTTCATCTATGGGCTCCATCTCTTTAAACTGAGAGCAAAAATCCAGCCTGATCTACTCTCTTATTATGTGCTCTGGACCGAAGCCAGCTTTGGGATCGAATCGCTTCCTATGCCACCTCCAGACGAAGAGCCCGTCAGACGGCGCCGATCACGGCGAAGAAGACGGCCGCCCGCATGAAGGCCTCTGAAGTCATCCAAAATCTCTTTCATGTAGGCCCCCCACTCGATCACGGGCCACTGCCCTCAATTTTTTATTTCGCTATTTCCGGCCCCGATTCGCTCTGCCTCGACCCGTTCAATCAACCCGTCTGCTTTCTCAATGGAAAATGGATCCGCATTTTCTCCATGACCTTGCCCGCTCATGAAGAAGGTCTTTCCCCGCACGATGCTCTCTCCATTTGGGCCAAGGAAATTGCAAAAGGACGCGATCCCCTCGAGCATTTTTTCAAACAAGCACTTGAAGCCGTCGAATACACTGTGCGGCAAAAATTGGCCGACCCGCATAAACTGGGAATCGCCGGACTCTCCCGTGGGGGGCTCATCGCTTCCCATCTAGCTGCGCGAGAGACGAGGTTCAAAGCTATCTTGCAATTCGCTCCGCTAACCCGTATTTCCAAGGGAAAAGATTTCGAAGCCGTGAAAGACCATCCAATCGCAGAGTCGCTCGATGCCGTTCATCTAGCTAAAGAACTGGCCAATCGCCATATCCGGTTTTACATCGGCAATAAAGATAGCCGCACACACACAAAATCGTGCTTCGAGTTCGCCATGCAGCTCGTCGAATACTCGACGCTCCGGTCGCCTCAAATCGAGCTCATCATGACTCCCTCCATCGGTCAAATGGGCCATGGGACCTCACCCGAAGCATTCCGCCAAGGCGCCGAATGGCTGGCTCAGTGTCTGGCGTAGACTTATTCCTACTTGCAGGAGAACCTAGCGGCGATCTCCAAGGAGCAGCACTCCTCCAAGAACTCCTCACTCTCGACCCTACTTTGCGCATCGCCGCCGTCGCAGGTCCACGGATGAGAAAATTCCCGATCGAATGCGTTGAATCAATGGAAAACTTGGCTGTCATGGGATTCATTGATGTCCTCAAAGCCTTGCCTAAACTCCTCCGAATTTTCTTCTCGCTGCGAAAAAAAATTCTCGAGCTAAAACCCAAAGCATTTGTAGGTATCGATTATCCCGGATTCAATCTGACAATGCATCAATCCTTGCGCAAACACGGCTACAAGGGCAAACAGATCCATTACATTTGCCCAACTGTTTGGGCATGGAAAAAAGGGCGCATTCCGAAAATGGAAAAGTCGCTAGATCTCTTATTGACCTTGCTTCCCTTCGAACCCGATTGCTTTAAAAATACTTCTTTAAAAGTCGAGTATGTAGGCCATCCTTTGACGGAGCCAATTGCGAATTTTCAGCCAGACCCAACATTCCGAAAGCGATTCGGTTTTGCGGAAACGGATAAAATTTTAGCGTTGTTTCCGGGCAGCCGGAAAACGGAAGTGGAGAGAAATTTACCCCTCATGCGGAAAGCGGCGGCCAAAATCGAAGATCCTCATTTGCGGGTCGTTGTTTCTCAGGACTTACCTCCTACAGAAAATTATCATTTAATGCAAAACGCCCACCTAGCCCTAGCCAAATCGGGCACTGTCGCACTGGAACTGGCGCTCCATAAAACACCGACCGTAGTGCAATACGCGATCAAACCGATCGATCTTTTCTTAGCGACCAAGATTTTCCAGATCCGTCTTCCCTACTACAGTCTCGCTAACCTCATCCTGCAAAAGGAGATCTTCCCAGAGCTTTTCGGACCTCAATTGACCGAAGAGACCCTCGCCGCCCGCGCAAAAGAACTCTGGTTCGAGAAAGAAAAAAGAAATGCCACTATCGAGGGTTGCTCGGAACTCTGGGAAGCCCTCGGCAACCGACCGGCAAGCCGGATAGCCGCTAAGGCTATCTTGTCCACGAATATTCGAAGTTAGAGTTCGAATATTCAAAGAAAGCTCATAAACTGCTAAAAACTAACAACTTAATACATATTGCAAAAATCGCTCTTATTGAATATTCTAAGACTAACTTCGAATATTCAAAGAGCTTATGGAAAAAAGAACCAGTTTTCTTGCTGAAATTGATCGACATCTAGAAATCCACCCCATTCTCGCTATTTTAGGGCCTAGGCAATGCGGCAAGACAACCCTTGCAAAGATGTATTGCAAGAAACAGGAGTCATTTCCTGCTGTTAATTACTTCGATCTAGAGTCCCCCCTCGATCTAGCTCGGCTTGCAAATCCGATGTTAACGTTACAGCAACTCTCCGGGTTGATCGTAATCGATGAAATTCAACGAATCCCTGAACTATTTCCTACGCTTCGTGTTCTCGCTGACCAAGAGGGAACAAAGCAAAAGTTCTTGATCCTTGGGAGTGCTTCCCGAGATCTCCTCCGACAATCTTCCGAAAGTTTGGCAGGAAGAATCGCTTATATGGAACTCACGCCATTTTCTTATAAGGAGGTCGATCATTTAGAACGCCTTTGGCTTCGCGGAGGATTTCCGAGATCTTATTTGGCAAAGACAGAAGAAGAAAGTTTCGACTGGAGAAATTCCTATATTCAAACTTTTTTAGAGCAAGACATTCCTAATTTAGGCTTCCAAATTCCACCCATAGCTCTTCGCCGGTTTTGGATTATGCTTGCTCATTATCATGGCAATCTCTTTAACGCTTCTGAATTAGGGCGTTCATTTGGGGCCTCTGACATAACTATGCGAAAATATTTAGATTTATTGACAGGAACTTTTATGATTCGTCAATTACAACCATGGCATGAAAATATTAGTAAAAGACAAGTAAAATCTCCAAAAATATTTTTTCGAGATAGCGGCATTTTTCATGCCCTTTTAAAGATTCCTTTTTCTGAAGAATTACAAATGCATCCGCGTTTGGGAGCTTCTTGGGAAGGTTTTGCATTGGAAGAAATTATTAAACAAAGCAGAGCAAGGCATGAAGATTGTTATTTTTGGTCGACCTATGGTGAAGCTGAAATCGACCTTTTGATTTATGGAAAAGGTGGGTTTCAAGGATTTGAATTTAAATATGCCGATGCCCCAAAAATGACAAAGTCTATGCAAATAGCCCTTAAAGACCTTCAATTAAAACATATTTATGTCATTTATCCAGGAACAGTTGATTATCCGCTTTCTGAACAGGTAACCGTTGTCGGCCTAAAAAATTACCTTTCTCAAAATCCCCCTAGAACTTAAAGAAGGGTTTGACTATAGTTAGTTCCTTATTTGAGAGATCCCTTTCCTATGACGGAAGACTTTAAAATTTACATTGATCGGCTGAAAGGCGGGCACGTACAGAAAATCGAAGAATCGTTTAATCCATCGTTTTTGGAAGTGGACGAGGATGAACTCCAGTTTGACCTGCCCGTGACTGTCCGAGGAGAGGCTTATTTAACAGATGATCATCTCGTTATCCATTTGGCTGCGGCGACCGCGGCTGAAATGCCTTGTTCTGTCTGCAATAAGATGATTAAAACCCCGCTTACTGTTGGCAATTTTTACCACACAGAACCGCTCTCGGAAATTCGGGATGCCATTTATGACTTCCGAGAGGCACTCAGAGAAGCTCTTTTGATCGAACTGCCTCGCACTGTCGAATGCAATGCCCAGACTGGGCAGGGCACCTGCCCATCGAGAGAGACTCTCACGCCCTACCTTCGCGGAAAAGCCCGTTCCGAAACCTATTTCCCATTTGCCGACATAGATATCAAAAAAATAAAGGAGAATCCCCATGGCAGTACCCCGTAACCGTACTTCGAATGCTAAGAAAAATTCTCGGCGCTCGCATCATGCGAAAAAACCCAAGAATCTTTCCGCTTGCTCCAACTGCGGAAAATCGCGCCTACCCCACCGCATGTGCCCATCCTGCGGACACTATTCCGGAAGAGCGATCGAATCAGCGCAAAGCTAATAGGTCTAATGATTAAGATAGGCATCGATTTGATGGGGAATGATAATTCCCCTGAAACGCTGCTCTCGGCCCTCAAAGAATTGGAAATTGACAGTTCTGTCAGGCTCGTTGTCTTTGGGTTGCCCGAATATAAAGAACTCAGCTCATTCGAATACGTCACAACAAATGAGTTCATTTCCATGGATGACCATCCATTGAATGCGCTCCGCCGGAAAAAGGAAGCCTCGCTTTGTGTCGGACTACGAGCCTTAAAAGCGAAAAAGATCGACGCGTTCGTCTCGGCTGGCAATACAGGCGCTCTTGTCACCGGCGCTAAGATCATCCTCGGAAATCTTCCTGGAGTTTTGCGCCCTGCCCTTTTAGCGCGCATGCCAACGAAAAAAGAGCCCGTTGCCATCCTCGACGTTGGCGCCAATGTGCAAGTCAAGGCTTGCCATTTGGTCCAATTCGCGCTCCTCGGAGCGGCGTTCTCAAAATCGCAGGGAATTGAAAAACCGACCGTCGGCTTGCTCAACATCGGAAGCGAAGCGATTAAGGGCACCTCCGAACTGCGGATAGCCTACCAGGAACTAAAAACACTTCCTCGGGCCCCCTTCCACTTCGCGGGAAATATCGAAGGAAAGTCGGTCTTCGACGGCGACGTCGATGTGCTGATCACGGATGGCTTCACCGGCAACGTCTTTTTAAAGACGGCCGAAGGGATCGCCAGCTTAATTTTGGACCGCTTCGGAGCCTTACTTCCTCCTGAAGAATATAAAAAACTGGGGCCTCGAATTCGCGATCTCTCCGGCCATTTGCACTATGCTGAATACCCCGGTGCGATCCTGGCCGGAGTTCAAGCCGTCGTGATCAAATGCCACGGATATTCGACCCCGAGAGCTTTCCTAAATGCCGTCACCGGAGCCGTACAACTCGTTCGCGGCAATTTTATTGAACGGATTGAAAAACAAATTATTCGCTAGAAAAAGAAGAGAGATTCCCCTATTCTTTTTTGTAAGAACTGGAGTCTAAACTTCAGTGGAAACCCAAAAGACCAACCTATGCACGAAGTACTCCTCAACATCGAATCGAAGGAAATCCGTTATGCCTATATGAAACACGGGCAACTGCAAGACCTCGTCTTCGACCGAAAAAAATCTCGCCAAATGACCGGTAATATCTATCGTGGAAGAGTCACCAATATTTTACACAACATCCAGTCGGCCTTCATCAACATCAATGAAGAAGAAAATGGCTTTATCCATATCAGCGACATCTTGGAAAACACGAAAAAGTTCGAAGAGATGTTCGACATGGATTTCGATCTCGACTACGACATTTCAAAAATGTCCGATACGCCGAAGCCGAAGGAAATTTCTCAACTCCTGAAGATCGACCAGCCAGTACTTGTGCAGGTCGTCAAAGAACCGATCGGGACGAAAGGTGCAAGACTCACTTCAAACGTTTCGATTGCCGGACGCTATCTCGTCTTATTGCCAAATAGCTCCCACCGCGGAGTCTCGCGCAAAATCGAAGATAAGGCCTCGCGCGATAGGCTCAAAAAATTGATCCGCTCCTTCGAGATGCCTCAAAATATGGGGCTTATCTGCCGCACGGCTAGCGCGGCCGCCACCGCCGATATGCTCATCGATGAGGCGACCGAACTCCTCCATTCTTGGCAGTCAATCGTCGATAAATTCACACAGGCCAGCGGACCGACGATGCTCTATGAAGAATCGGACCTCATCAAACGTTCCGTCATGCAGTGCGTCGACAAGAAGTTCGACCGGCTCCTCATCGACGATTATACCACTTTCCAGCTCGCAAAGCATATCTATCAAAAATACGAGAAGGAACATTCACTTAAAATCGAATTTTACCGAGACAAGGCCCCGATGTTCGAGCGCTTTAATGTCGAACGAGAAATCGATCGAGCGCTCCGCAGAAAGATCTGGCTCGGCTCAGGCGGATATTTGTTCTTCGACCGTACCGAAGCGATGTACACCATCGACGTCAACTCAGGGAGAAGCTCCCAAAACACAAGTGGCTCCGACGTAGAAGAGACGCTCGTCCGGATCAACCTCGAAGCCGCGGAAGAAATCTCGCGTCAGCTCCGGATCCGCAATGTCGGTGGACTCATCATTTGCGATTTTATCGATATGCGCTCGAAGAAAAATCAGCGTCGCGTTCTTGAGCGGTTGAAAGAGTGCATGAAAGAAGATACAGCCAAGTGTACGATTTTAGGCATGAGCGAATTTGGCCTTGTGGAGATGACCCGCCAGAGAAACCGCGAATCGCTTTCCCAGACGATTTACACGGCCTGCCCGTATTGCGTAGGAAG
>CAZFWE010000023.1:0-11886 GCA_964522685.1 uncultured bacterium
TGTGCATTCACATCAGCAAAGGAACTTGCACCGCTGCCGCCTAAAGCTGAAAAATCTCCAATGCCTGTAAAATTGATATTGCCTGTACCGTTTGTGATGATTTGAGCATTGGCAACATCTCCCGTGCCGCCTTGCAAAATATTGGGCCCTCCGGACGTGGTTAACGTGATCGAACCTCCGCCGGAAGATGTTGCAATGTTGGCATAATTGGTGCCGCTATTCGAGCCGCCTGTAAGAGAAATGCTCGCCGCATCGAGGCTGATGTCGCCGGAGCCGCCGCCAAGGCCTGTGAAAAGGCCCGCATAGTTAGTCCCCATGCCAGAGCCTCCTGTAATGGAGATGGCGCCTGCAGAAGTGGTGGTAATATCGCCTGAGCCGGAAGTAAACCCTGTGATAATCCCGGCGCTGGCATTACCGGCGCTAGCTCCTCCCGTAATTGTCCAGTCCCCGCTTGTGTTGCAAACAATATTTCCACCCACATCGGACACGATGTATGCGGGAGCACCATCTACTGCAAGGCCTCCTTGCAAGATGAGGGCAGCAGGCGGCATGTTTAAGCCAATCTGGATTGCATCGCCCACCGGGATATTCGTTCTGTTGATGATTTGCGCGGGCGATGTCGTAGTTGTGCTGCCTGTAAGGGAGATCGGTCCTGCGCCGTCGATCGAAATCAATCCGCCGACTGCGGAGATCTCGGCAAACGCCCCTGTGCCGGAGCCGCCGGTCATCGTGATGCCGGGCGCAGAAATCGTAACGGTATTGGCGGCGCTGCCCACGGTCATTTGGGCAAAAGAATCGAGTAGGGTGCTGCCAGTGAGAACGAGTAAATTGGAAGCAGTAGCGTTGATATTCCCGTTGGTTGTGGCCATCCGGGCACTTCCTGATAACGCTCCAGCCAACAAAGAAAGTCCGCCTGTCGCATTGGCAGTGATGTTGCCGCTCGTCGTTGTAACAGCAGCGCCATTGTCAATCGTGATAGCGTTTGTAGTTCCTCCTCCGGCAGTGCCTGTGAGCTGGATATCTCCTGTTACGGTACTGATCGCTGTAGTCGCTCCCGTTAGAAAAATTCCCTCATTCGAAGATGTCCCGGAGGAAGAGCCTACTCCTCCTAATGTAATAGGTGCGTTGCTTGTGGTAGTGATCAAGCCAGACGCTGCGAGGGAAATCCCTCGGTTTGATGGAGATGTGCCATTCCCCGTTCCTGTAAGATTGATTCCGCTGCCTGTTGCCGTCGTAATGCGAGCTCCAGAGGTCGTAACCAAGATTCCATTACCTCCGCTCGTGCCTCCAAGGCAGGTGCCGGTGATAGAGCCGCTCGCCGAGTTGATCGTGCCCCCTGTAGATACTTCCAGACCATTACAGCCAGCTGAAGCGACGCCATTGCCTCCCGTTCCGTTGACAATGATGTTGCCCGAAACTGTCGTGACCGTCGAGCCGCTTCCATTAACAACAATGCCGCGACTATTGTTTCCTCCGGTTGTTGATCCTGTGCCGTTGAGAGTGATACCACCGGTTCCTGTTGCGTTGAATCTCGCCAAGGCAAACACACCTATGCCTTCTGCGTTCGCTCCTGTACCGCCGCCGTTGCCTGTGACCGAAAGAAGGCCATCGGCGGTTTGGATAAGAGAACTCACTCCGGTGAGGAAGACGCCGTAGCCGCCGCCCGTGCTGCTGCCGCCTGTTCCCGAGCAGTTGATGGCCCCGGCGCCTGTTGTGCTGACCTGGCCGCCAGACAGGTTGATCCCGTGGGACGCTGTACTGCTGGCGCCGCCTGTTCCATTGAGTGTGATGTCGCTGGCGGCTGTGCTGAGAACGCCCCCCGTCAGAGAAATTCCGTGGCAAGCGCCTGTGGTGCCTGTAGCCGTTGCGGTAATCGAAATGGGATGCGAGGCTCCCGTCGTGGAGAAATTGGCGCTGGAAGCAAAACCAACACCGCCATTGCCTCTACCTGTAATGGACGTAGTCACCGTGACAGATCCTGGAGTCGTAAACGCTGCGGTCACGTTGATTCCATTGCCGCCGCCGTTGCCTCCTGCGCAATTTGAAAAAGATACATCTCCTCCTCCAGTAAATGTATTTGTGATATCGACGCCGTGAACAGCTGCATTGGAGGTTCCCCGTCAGTCAACAAAAATGACTGGGCCACCCGTAAAAAATGACGATCTACATGTAATTCCCCCTCCAGATCCTTGGCATCCAGAAATACTAGAAGGAGAACCTGACGTTGGATTGTTGACCGTTCCACCAAATGTTACTGTTCCCACAGTTTGCATATCCGTAACAAACGGCCCCATATCGATGCCAACAGAATTACCCGCAGTCCCCGTGGCATTGCTGACGCCGCTGATGATAATGTTCCCAGAAGAGCTCTGTACTGGATTAGCCTTATTGAAAGTCACTCCCCTTCCGATAGGGGTCCCTACGGGAATATTTCCTGCGATTTGAATATTTCCACTCGTTGTTCTAACAAGGCCGCCGGCTCGAATCAATAGAGCACCACCACTGCCACTCGTAGTGAGTGTATTAGAACTGTTTCCGAAAAGAATAATATCTCCCGCTACCGCGGAAACAAGTGCAGAAATATTCATTCCAGTGCTATTACCTGCATTGATTCCGTGGTTAACTAGACTGATCGCAGTAAATCCTGGAGTAATGCTCGTATTGGTAATAGATGCATTGATAGTCACGGTCGAACTGCCAATCAGGCTGAGCGTAGTGTTCGCAGACCAGGTTACAGCGGATAATACTGTAATCGACCCGTTGTTCGGCCCAGCGCCTCCAGATGCGCTGGCACTTGAGGTATCGATGGTCACGTTGCAAGCAGCCAATTGCGTTTGCAGATCCGTCTTGAGGATTTGATTCGTCGCAGTTCCATTGACGAAGTTGTAGTTAGAAGGGGGACCGCAGGCACTAAATGTCCCAGTGGTGGCCATAGTCCCGATCTCCACATCGTTAGGATCGAGAAGTAGCTCTCCCATATTTCCAAGAGGAGCCCTGGCGTCGGTAAAGCCTTGGTAATCGAGGATAGGCCCCGAGACTTCTGCAAAGCCGCCATCGCCACCCTCTTCGCCGCCGCGCACGCTGATCTGGCCGTAGTGGCAGGTCGCCTTATCGGCCCAGAAGACAACCTTGCCGCCGTTTCCTTTGCGAAGCGCATCGGCGCGAACCACCGTCTCCTTGCCCGCCCAGGTGTACTTGGCGTTTTGGATGACGCTGTTTTTGCCTTGATAGTCGCCACCGATGAGAACGGTGCCACCGCCAAACTCCCCGGAGACGTCTATGTTAGCTCCATTGAGCAGATGGACGCGGTCTCCTAGTACATGGACGGTACCTCCCCCCGCAATCATTGAGCCGCTCACTTCGCAGGTTCCTTTTTCAGCCACCAGATAAATCCGGCCGTTTTGCTCAACCGTAGCAACTGCCTCAATCACCCCCGTGTGACAGATCGCTTTTTCATACGGGCTTCGGGTCTTGAGTTCCACGCTTAGAGCCTCCACACTCCCGCTATTTTGGATTCCCGCTTCCTCTGTTCCGTCGACGCGGATGAAGACGCACTCTTTCGTATTGGGATGGAGCATTACTTCGTGAGTGGCCAAAACAGCAGAGCCATTCGGCGCTTGGATCCTTCCCTGATTTTCAATCCCTCGTGCGATGAGAAAGACATCGCCTTGACTGGCAGAGATCCTGCCGAGATTGACGATGCGCCCATCGCCAAACTCTTGAAATAGGATCTCAGAGCCTTGCCAGAACACCTCGTTGGAAAAATCAGCCGTGGAAGCGAGAAAGCCCGCCGTCTCGATACAGGCGTTGCTGCCAATGAAGACACCCTGCGGATTGATGAGGTAGATAGGACAATTAGATTGAAGGCTCCCTAGGATTTCGCTTGCAGAGCCGGAAGTAACGCGGTTGAGGATCGCTTGTGTCTCCTGCGATTGGACAAAACGCACAGCTTCATGAGCGGCAATATTGAATTGCTCCCAATTGAGGATCGCTTTGCCGTTTGCGTTAATTTGGAGGGTCTCAGAAGAAGGCATGAGGGTAGCGTGACCCTGGATGACCTCTCCTCCGGAAGGAAAGGCGATCAAAGAGTTCCATGCCGCGAGGCAAAGAAAAAAAAATCTTTGTACGCTTAGCAAGTCTTTAATTTTCAATGCACAAGATTCTTCTAGTCAAACAAAGACTACCCTCCAAGAGACTATTTCTAGCTATACTTGAAACGGCGTTTGTAAACAAGAATCTGAGAAGAGTTTAGTTGGATAAGCTTTATACCAAACGCAGGCTAGCGCATTAAAAATTAGCGGCCAATAGGACCTTGTGTAAACCCGTTATCAAGAGCCGCCTTAAACTGCTTGGCTCTAATCCCCTTTTTACAGGATTTCTCACCTTTTAACATTCATCGGAAAGCTCCGGGATGAGTCGACCCTTCTCACCGAACAGTTCTTCCGGCTTGTAGCTCTTCAGCCAGCTTTCAAGTAACTTAACATGCTCGGGATGCGCAGCATTCACCCGGCACTTGGTGCGACCGGAATGTCCCTTCGTTAGGTAGACTATCGATGATTTTAGGCCCTGTCCAGCCTTTGGGAGATTTTCAGGGCAATTCCTTATTGTCTTGGAGATCGCTGATTTTATTGTAGTCCAGAAGTGTTTGCATGTCATGTTCGAGCGCTGCATAACTTTCTTCCGATCCGGTGGTTGTAAATGCTTTATACGAGTCTTCGACTTTTACTTCTTGCGTGTGCATTCCCTTTAGCTTGATCTCATCGACCGATTGCTTAATCAGGCCAAGCTGCTCGTCCATGATCGCTTTAAGACGGGTTTTCTCCTCAGGTGTAGCATTTGTTCGATAGATGTGGAGAGCATTTTCAAACTTTGTAGCGTTCGCTTTCAGATTCTCGTGAACCATGCTCTTCGTTTCAATTTTAGGAGGTAAATTATTTTCCCCTACTTTCGTCATAATGCCCTCACTTCATGTTTAATGCGCATCGCGTCTTGTTGGATTTTTTGCAAACTCTCCGCTTTGATCAGATATCTGTGAAAGTCTTTTTGCAGTAAATTGATGTCTTGGTAAAGCTTTCCCCCGATCTCTTTCGCAGTCCCTATCATTTGCTCAAGCTCATAGATTGCCTTGGATTGATGCTCCGGACGATCTGGATTACGGGCGATTTCAGCCAATAAGGCAATAAATGCGCTAATCTCCCTATCAACGCGTGCAAATAACTTCTGGGTATGCACAATGGGATCCAATAGGCTCCTATACTTCGGCTAACTCCGAACTATACAAAGCCGTAGGTTTTTGACAAGAGTGGAAAAAGGAATTTGGCCGGTTGCATAGAGCTGGACGAGCTGCTCTTCGGCTCCCCGCACCATTGGATTCTCGGTATGAAAGAGCTCTCTTTCAATGAGATGGCATAAAAATGGGTTGAAGGAATGTTCTTCGGAAATGAGGGTGCAGATTTTTTTAAAACCCAGGATGGTGTCGCTATTTTGGAGGGAAGCTCCAAGCTCGGTTGCAATATCAAGCCAAGGAAGCTTCTCCTCTTTTTGAAAGTGACTTTCATCGACACGTTCGGATAAGTCTTCGGGCAAATTCCATAAAAATGCATGGCCCATCATCCGGAACGCATGGAGAGCTCCACGATGCCCGCTAAGACGGTTTTCCGCAAGCGCAGAGAGGTCCTTGATAAAATAGCGAGCATGATCGCGACCATCGTAGAAAAAGGCTTTTTTCGCTGAAATGACCTCGCTGAAGGATTGATCACCTCGGACAGCAACCCAATCGTCGCTCAAAGAGACGATCCGTCTCATGTCAGCCAATGATAATAGCCCGGGGTTGATGATGCGTACGGTTTTTCCTTTGGTCCCGATGGGAATTCGGTGAATCTCTTCTTTAAACAGAACCACGATTTCTTTCACACCAAAAGAATGGGCCAGGATTTGCTTCTCTTCTTGTAGCCATACGATTAACCAACGCAAATCAGGGCAGCAAAGATCGATGTTCTTGTCATCTCGCTCATGCATTTTCAAAAGAGAATGGAGATAGATCGCCCCTCCCACCGGGGTTGTTAGATAAGCGAGGTGGAAGTGATGTTTTTGTTTGTACGTTTTGATTTCGGTTGGACCCGGCAATTCCGTTCCGAAAAGAGCAAAGAGGAGAGCTTTCTGCTCGATTTCGGCAAATGTGAAGCGGCCTGCTTTCCGAATAAAGATCCCTTTTTCAAGAACGTGAAGCCCCATTGATCGGTTACCGCTCTTCGGATGGTACCAGTCCGACTCTAAAAAACCATATTCTCCAATTTTTTCCATTTTCGGCATCAATGGGATAATCTGTGGAAAAAGCGTGGGAATTTGGAGAAGGAAATCCATCTCATCCAAAAGCTGGGGCGGCTCTTCTTTGGGAAATATATGAACTTGGAAAGGAAATTTTTCCTGTGGTAGTTCCCTGGCAGCGACGGCAAAGAGATGAATTTCTAAAAAAGGCCATTTCGCGCTGAGAATCGAAGCGGCTTCTGTGGCAGCGACCCAATCGCCGAATCCGTCGAGTAAAACATGGGTCAATATTCCAATCTTCATTGGGCAAAAGCGCGCTTTCCCTTCGTAAAGACTGAAGACGGCGCGATCGATGGCGAGACGCTTGAGGTCGGCTAAATTCGTGAAGTTCTTTTTGATCCAAGAGCGACTCGGGTCGTTGCGATCATACAGTCTCGGAAGCCCGCGGTAGATTTTAGGGAAATACCGTCCCAGACCTACATCGGAAAATTCTTTTTCCGAAAAAGAGTTCATCCAACGGCGTTCGATGTGGATAGGATCTCGCTCGCTAAAAATATGCTGATAGTCACCAATAATCTCATTGAAAGAGGAGCCATCTTGGTTCTTGATGGTACGATGGAATTTTTGAAGCTGAGGATCTTGTTCAAAATCGAATCCCTCCTCTTTAGCACGGTCCTTCGCGGTCTGTTCCAAAAAAGAAAAAAGCTCTTGATGAAATGGACTTAAATCCGACATAAGCTTTGAAGGGATACTCGCAATATCTTCAAAAGTCAATAAAAAATAGTCTTATTCCGGAGGAACGGCAGATTCTTCACCGTGGTACATTTCCCACATTTTTCGAAATGGCAGGCATTTCTCGAGGAGTTCGGCAATAGTTCCCTCCGCAATTTTCCGCCCTTTTTCAAGAAAGACGACCTTATCCGCATGCTCGATTGTGGAAAGGCGATGCGCAATCAGGATCTGCGTCACTTCACCTTGAAGCCGCTGGATGGCTAATTTAATCCGATTTTCAGAGATGGCGTCGAGAGATGAGGTCGCCTCATCCATGACGAGAATCGGAGCCTTTTTGACAAGCGCACGCGCGATCGCTAGACGCTGCTGCTGGCCACCGGAGAGCGTTTTCCCCATCTCAGCAAGAAGAGTGTCGTATTGTTTGGGCAGATCCACGATAAATTCATGGGCAAAGGCTTTTTCTGCGGCTTCGACGAGATCTTCCCGATTGAAAGAGCGGCCGAAGGCGATGTTCTCTGCAACAGTATCGAAAAAGAGAAATGGCTTTTGCGGAACAAAGGCGATGGTCTCTCGGAGTGATTTTTGCGTAATGGAGTCTATGGGCACCCCGTCGATCCGAATCTCTCCTTTCTGAATGTCGTAGAGACGAGGCAATAGCTGTACGATCGTCGATTTCCCCGCGCCGGTAGCGCCGACAAGGGCGACGATCTCCCCTTTTTTGACAGTGAAACTTAAATCTTTGAGAACCCATTCGTTTTGGTATTTGAACCAGACGCGATCGAATTCAATGAGGTGTTTAAAACTCTGAAGATCGATGGCGCCTTCTTTATCTTGGATTTGCGGTTTGATATTGAGCACTTCGAACATTCTTTCCGCAGCGACGACTCCTTTCTGAATGTTGGAGTTCTCTTCGGCAAATTTCTTCACGGGTTCGTAAAAGAGGTGGAGCAGCCCGCAAAACATGAGAAGCTGGCCGACGGTCATATGCAAGGCGTAAAGCCCAAAAAGAATCACGATGGCAAGGCATGCGGTGGCAATGAAATGCAAAAGAGGTCTCGTCAACAGACCATATTTAGCGCTCTTGGTCTCAAGAAGTGCCATCCGATCGTTCTGCTCTTTGTATTTCCGCAGAGAAAAAGTCTCCATGGCAAAGATTTTCACGGTCTGGATCCCAGCGAGAAAATCGAGAAGGACTGACGAAAACGTCTCTTGGTTTTTCTGCAATTGGCGCGTGATTCTCTTGACCCGTTTGGTCAAGAAAATCACGGGCATAACGATGAGGGGTAATCCCAAGAAGATAATCATCGACAGCTTCCAGGAAAGATAAAAGCAAGCTAAGAGCGTGGAAATAAGCGTAAACGGAGTTTGAAGATAGGTAGTCAAACACGAATTGAGAGAAGAGGAAATCTGTCCTGCATCTCCGACGGCGCGAGATGAGAGACTTCCAAGATTTTGCTCCTGGTAGAAACTCAAAGGGAGCGATTGTATATGCTCAAAATACTGCTGCCGAAGATCGCGTGTGACGCGGATCGATAGGAGTTGGGTAAAATAGCGAGAAATAAAGAGCGTACTCGCCTTGAAAAGAGCGACACCGACGAGGATAAGGATAAGGAGGGTGAAATTCTGATCGATGTCCATGTAGGCAGAAACTTTGTGCATCACCCAAGAGAGAGGATTCGAATCCTTTCTCCCTGCAAGATATCGGACGGCATCTTGTTTGGTGATAGCCCCATCGTCGTTGAGATCGATCTCTTTCCAACGCTTCAGAACCTCGTCAATTTTGATTTTATCTTTGACTTTCTTTTCGGGGCTGAAGAGCGCAAAGAAATCAGCACCGGTATTGACCATAAGGCCAACCGAAAACATCTCACACTGATTGGCTACCGTCGCAAAAAGAAGGCTGACCAAGGTCAAGATCGCAAGAGTAAAGTGACGGCTATTTCTTAGCGCCGCTTGTAGAAGCAACTTCATGAATCACAAGTTCCGAATGGTGTGATTCAAATTTGCCCATTTTGCGGAATTTTTGGTAGCGATTTTCGAGAAGAAGGTCAGAAGAAATGCCAGAAAGAGCTTCAAACGACTCTTGAATGAACTTTTTGACGTTAGTAAATGTCGCTTTATGATCGAAATGGGCGCCCCCTAAAGGCTCGCGAATCACTTTGTCAACAATGCCGAGCTCTAATAAATCTTCCGCGTGCATTTTGAGCGCGGATGCGGCTGTCGAGTTCTTGTTGGCGTCTTTCCAGAGTATCGAAGCGCAGCCTTCAGGAGAGATTACCGAGTAGTAGGAGTGTTCTAGCATCCCGATCGTATCGCCGACGCCGATCCCTAACGCTCCTCCGGAACAGCCTTCACCGATGAGAATCACGATGATCGGAGTCGGAAGTCGAGACATTTCCCAGAGATTGTTTGCGATCGCCCACCCTTGCCCCCTCTCTTCCGCAGTCAGCCCTGGATAAGCTCCCGGGGTGTCGAGTAAAGTGATAATGGGGATTTCAAATTTCGCAGCCATCCGCATAAGTCGCATCGCTTTTCGATACCCTTCCGGATGCGGCATACCGAAATTGCGCAAAATGCGGCTTTCAGTGTCTTTTCCCTTTTCTTGCCCAATAATCATGAATTTCTGACCGCCGATTTTCGCTAAGCCGCCGATGATCGCCCGGTCGTCCTGAAACGCGCGATCGCCGAAAAGCTCGACGAATTCCTCGCAAATATTCTGGATATAATCGATCGAATGAGGTCTTTGCGGATGGCGACAGATAGCGACTCGATCCCAAGGTTTCAATTGGGAATAGACGCTCGTTTTTAATTCTTCGAGCTTTTTCTCCATCTTGAGCATTTCATCGTGCGACCAAAGAGAGTTATTCTTATTCTGCTCTTTAAGACGATCCAGCGTCTGCTGCACTTCGAGAATCTGTTTTTCATGAGCTAGGATAGTCATTGTAAATTCTTTTCTACTCCCGACAAGTTAGCGTCGTGAAAATCCTTGACGAGTTCTACGACAGTAGGTTTTGTCAAAATAATTGCAAAAAGCTCTTCGATATCTTCGGAAGAAAGGCGTATGCATCCATCGCTATCGTACTTGCCCAATTTGGTCGTGTCTTCTACAAAGAGGCCTGTGGTTGGATCATTCATCCACGGAACTCCATGCAAGCCAAAGCCCTTAGCCTGTTCGGTACAGCCCTCGATTTCCTTATCGAATGGGATCCACCGCGTTCCGAACACCCGAATCATCTCGATTTTTTGGTTCTCGAAAAATCCGGTTGTATCGGATTTGTAGATCGCGACTTTCTGTCCGATTGAATATTTGCCGATTGGCGTCAAGTACCCCGAGGCGCGGGACGAATCTTGCCTTCCGACTCCCACACGGTAGGTTTTCAATAAGACACGTGTATTTGCATCCTGGTCGATATAATAGAAGAGCATTCGGCATTTTGAGAGGTCGATGAGAAGATGGAAGCTGATATTCTTGTCTTTGCGGAAAACGTTAAATCGGTCACCAGGGGAGATTTTTTGCGTAAAGTAGTCGGGTTTCTTGTTTAGGCTTCTGGCGATGAAGTGGCGGGAGGTCTCGTAATAGCTTGCATAATCAGCTACCCAGGCCGGACGGCCTTTCAGCCAGGGAACGCGACTGGTAAAAGAAACAGTTTCAACGATCGGAAGTTTAGAAGAATCGAGCGCAAACAGACGATTGATCTGATCGATGACTGGAAAATCATCAGATATGGCTTCGGGAAGTTCTTTCGGAGGGATAGGTACCGGTTTAGCAACCAGTGCTTGCTTGATCGGCGCCGGCGGTATGATCTTTTCCTCTTTTTGCAAAGGAGGCATTGCGGCATTCGCATTGACCGGGATCTCTATGACCTGGGATGCTATAGACTTCGATTCAGTCTTGCCTTTCTTGATCCATGCAGCAACGCCTATGCCACTAAAAAGAACCACCGCTCCAATCAAAAAATTCCTTGTTGCAGACACTCTACAATCTCCTAATATGCTTTGAGGCTATTATCCAGGTGAAAAGACTATTTAGCAACCATTAGATTGCATTTGATTGCAAATGAAAGAGTACTTTATTTGATAGAGGGGAAAGCCAAAAGGCGACAAGAAAATCGGCGCCCCAAAAACTTTGGCCGCCGGCCAGGGGTATCAATTCAATTTTTAATGGACGGTCGATCTCGAGAGACACTCCATCGAATTGGACTGCCGATGCCTCACCCAAGAATCGCTGCAGGCTCTTCGGTTTGAAGATACGGTCTCCAATCCTGCACTCCCCTGCCCTGACATAAAAAACAAAAGCCATCGGCTTTTCAAAAGTAACCCCGAGGCTATAGAGGGAAAAACCAGACGCTTTAGAGTCAATTTGGAACCAGACATCCTTCTGGGCCGCTGCACAAAACCACTGCTCTCCCGCCTCAGAGATACCAAATAAATGAGGATTGCTCAAAGGGTAGGCATGAGGACCAAAGGCTACAATCCGAACCGAACCCGCACGCATTGCCCCCACCCCAGCCCTGGAACCGTTTAGGGTCCAAGCGATCATTTCGGCTGTTTTAATAGGAGAGATTTGAATTTGAGCTCGAGCGCGGTATAAATGGCCGAAAAACGGGGAATTTGGAAGCGCTGGAGAATAGAGGAGATCCGCTTCCTCCACGCGTCCGATTGCCTGCAAAAAGAGGGCGCAAGATACCCTGGTCTCCTCTTCGTTGTATTCTTTTTCCAACGTCCAAAGCGTCCAAAATCCTCCAAGGACAATCGGCGCCAATTTTTCCGCCAATTTTTCTGCGGCTTCTTTTTCTTTTGCAATCGCCAAAAGCAACACAAGTTGGCACTGGATGGCAACGCTGGGAAAAATGCCATAGCGCCACGCGTTATTGCGCGCCGCCGAAG
>CAZFWE010000024.1:0-11627 GCA_964522685.1 uncultured bacterium
ACTTTTAGAGATGGAAATGCGAAAATTACCCTTTTCAAGATTGGTCTTGAGCATTGAACAAATAGAATTTTTTCAAAACTTGGCAATGACGAAGATGTATGCCGCTGGTGATTAAAAAATCGGTTTGTGCTCATCGGACAGCCACTCAATTTGAGACCCGCCTGCATCGCCGCGAAATGGTTTGCTTTATTGTTTGATAGTCTCTTAGTGTGCGTAGAAAGCCTGAGGGCAGCCGTTATTTTTAATTTCCTCAATTAATTTCTTATTTTCATGGATTTGGTAAAGACTAACTGCTGCACATACAATTCCATATAAAATAAAGCCTGCTGCGGTAAAGGTGCTAACACTAAGAAGCGCAACCGCAGTCGCAATGGAGAGGATTCCATTCATGAAATTCGCTTTCTTATAATCGTTTTTTACTTCAATTAATTGGAGGACCCGCGGACTTTGATAACCAAGTAGGCAATGCATGCCTTTAATTGTGTTTCTTAAGCTTGACTGTTGAATGTACGAGGGGATGGCGCCTAAAACAGGAGCGCAAGAGAGCACCTTAAAAAAGGTTGAGTCTTCTGGGATCTCGAAATGAGATGGGGAATTATTTCTTTCAACAATGGCGGTCATAGAGTTAACTCCTTAATTTTGGTTGGTTTTTCCAAAAAGTATAAAGTATGGTTTTTTTAAAAGATAGGCCTTTTTCGACAAGTAAAATTTTATTTCCGTAATATTTCATTAATTACCTATAGTTAAAAAATTGTTTGATTGGTTTGAATCTACTTTTTTATCTTATGGATATATACGGAGGACAACCGGTATTTTGAATTTCTTCAATCGGGTGGTCTCAATCCCTACGTATTGAATAAATGGATTTGAAAGCGGTTGCTGGAAAGTTTTGGCTGTCCACACGTCTTGCATTTCTCGAGTTCGGACAATTTCATCAAATAGGCTTGGACTGTTGCTATAAACGTCCCGTGGCTCCAGGTGAGCGGAGAAACGGAAAGTGGTTCGCCTGTATGGGGATGCACTTGCTCGGCAAGGACTCCGCTAGGGGAGGCATGGCCTGTGACCCACTCAAGCAGCTCCATCGCTGCTGAAAGATCTTCTTTTTTTTCGGCGCGGGCGATCTCGTAGCGCGCAAGCCATAAAGTCGTAATGAACCAGGGATTGCCGGGCACTTCTTCCGAAACGCGGTAATAGTAGTCATTCGGGTAACGGGCAAGGCCTCCTACAGGTGTATTGCACCAGAGAGCTTCTTTGATTTGGCGCATCGTATTCACAATTTTCGGATCATGAATGTCATAGGCGCCAAAATTCCATGCGCCGTAAAGGCTAGCGTCGATTGTCGCATCCACTTCGATGGAGCCGTCTTCTTTAAAATTAATCATTCGGGCAAAACGCTGCTCTTTTTCTAAATAGAGATATTTATCCATTCCATGCTGGATCTCCTTTGCGCCTTTTCTGTAGTGTTCCGCGAGATCGATCTCGCCGAACGATTCGGCAAAATGGGCGGCTGCGATCAGACCTGCGTAGACTGCAGCGCAGGTAAAGGTCAAAACGCCTCGGCGCTCTTCCCAAAGATCGTAGCTCTCGAGGGGCAGCCCTGTTCGCGGATCGCGATAGCGCATCATGAAATCAGCTGCGTTTTTAATCAGCGGCCGGTAGAACGGCAGAATGAATTCGACATCTCGATAGATGAGATAATGGTTCCAGAGCGCTTGGATGACGAGCCCCGTTTCATCTTCTTGGATCGGCAGCTCTAGTTTGTTTTTCCTTTGCCATGGGTGCCACGAGCTGGCCACCGATCCGGAGGGGTTATATTTGTGGAGAAAGTAGCCGTCTTTTTCGATGATATTTGCGCAAAACTGATAGAATTTACGCGTGGAGCCATAATAGCCCGCTAAGTCGAAAGCCCAGGCGATCAGGGCGCCGTCCCTCGGCCACATGTAGCTATAGGTATCGCGGTTGAAATAGACTGCATCGGAATCGTTGGCGGCCATGATGCTGCCGCAGTTATCGATTTGCGAACGGCAAATCAAAAGGCTTCGTTTGTAGAGTCGGAGGACTTTGTCGGGAAGGGACGGATCTTGCTGTTCTTTATTCCCTACCCAAAATGTCCAGTAATCATACGTTCTTTTGTAAATCTTTTCAGG
This sequence comes from uncultured bacterium, assembly GCA_964522685.1. Lineage (GTDB taxonomy): Bacteria > Chlamydiota > Chlamydiia > Chlamydiales > SM23-39 > CAITMJ01. Next base: position 2,148 of record CAZFWE010000024.1, read on the forward strand.
AGTTTTCTTTTTGACAAGGTCATTGAGATCTTTCACTTCTTCCCAATTTTTCCCAACAGCGATCCAATAATAGAATGTTTTTTCCGATTTCGGAGGAAGAAGAAGCGAGACGGCCGCAACCGAATCGACCGAGCCCTGTGCGATCGGATTTCCACTTAAAACCCCATCTTCCGCGTCTTTCCAGGCTCCCTCGAATTGATCCCGGTTTTTGATCCCTGTCGCAAATTCCCAGATTCCATAATGGTCGTTGGCAAAAACATTGATCAGGAAATAACGATCTCTTTTGTAGTGCAAAAGTCCTTCTACTTCAGGGCGGAATGCGACCGTGTCTCCGATGTCGTTGCCATAGATATAAAAATCGTGGCCGAAGAAGATTTTGGCTTCGACTTCTTTTTCTGAGGTGTTTTCGACGGAGATCTTTCGTAAATAGATATTTTCATGAAAATCGACTAAATCATTTGAGATGATTCTCAAGTTCATCGATTCATTGATGAGTAGCACATTGGTCACCAGCGAATCGTTGAGATAATCTTTGTGAATTTCCCAGCCATTGGGAATCCAGCTAAATTTGCCTTCGACCCAAACGCCGAAGCGGAACGGCTCTTGTTTCGTATGGTTTTCTTCGCCGACGTGGGGAAAATAAAATTCGCGGAGCAGGTAATCCTTATCGAAAGCGATCAAGAGATTTCCATTCCCAACGGGGATGTCTCTAGGCATATCTTTCCCATATCCCAATTCAACTATAAAAAACAAGAATCTGATAGTCAAAAAAATTTTTGAAGTATAAGATGCTGACTCTTTGTATTTATGGGGAAGTCGTAGATGCTGCAGAAGAGCAGTCACGAAGAGTTTGATTAAGGCGGATAGGTCCAGGTGATGCTGAAGGTGTAATTGACGAACTTGCCGCTATTTCGGCCGTAGGGAGTAAACCAAATGCCGGCGATCGCTGCGAGCGAGCTGTTCCAGTTATATTCGATTGCAGGCGCCAGTTGGAACGAATACGACGAGCCACTTCCCACCGAGGCTAGCTCGCCTGTCGTTGGATCGATACCGGCATACCCGTTGAATTTCGTACGTGCCGAAACGGTGTAGATGGCATCGGTTGCGAGAACCCATCTTTGCGTCAGGCTCCACTCCAATCCGAGATCTGCCGTGAAGCTATTGCCGGGTCGCACCTTGCCTTTGGTGCCGTATCCGCCGCCATAGGAGTTGAGACCCCTGACGTGGACGCTTTTGGGGATGCTGTATCCAAGGTATAAACGGGTATTGAGCGGGTGGCGGGTCCACCAGAAGAGGACTTTGCCGATCCGCAAAGAAAAATTGGTGGCCCAGGAACCGCCGCCGGTTGAATCAGTCCCTTCTTTTTTAACGCTTAAGTGCTGGTATTTTCCGATAGGAAGCGTTTCGCCGACTGTCGCTTTAATTCCAGGGGCCCACACTCCTTGCTCCAGGAGTTTAAAGCCGAAGATGATCGGCATGTCTGTCACCCCTGTATAGGACTGCCCATTTTTAAAGTTCGACGTCAGGGTGCCTGCAGTTGCAAAATCCATCCAGGAAGTGATTCCCGTTTGCAATACTGGCTGTAACTGGAGTTGCCACAGTGGATGAGGACTATGGACTGAATCGCTGTGGGAATTAAAAGAGCTGTAATTGTCGATCGCGTACACATAAGGCTGCAAATTCATTGTTCCCGGCGGGATCATCGAAGGGCTTCCAGCGACGATCGGTCCCGAATACCAGGGGATGAATAATGTCAAAGCGTGTTCAAAATTTTGTTCCGCTTGATCGAGTTGAGTTTGTATCTCTTGGGGCGATTTATGACGGTGGGGAGGGCTTTCGTTTTGATCCGTCGCAAAAACCGAAGTGATCAGCAAAAAACTACTAAGTACCGTTTTTATCATAAAAAAACCCCTCTTCTATTTTTTATTTCCTTTTTTTGCACTTTTTTGCAAGAGATAAGGAAAAAGGAGGCAAATGATGGCAGATCGGATTGGCAACGAAGGAGAGACTCCTTCCATTCTACCGCGCCAAGAGCGAAAAATGTATGAGGCGGAATACAAGCGTGCGGCAGATTTATTTGAGAGAAGCCTCGAGAAATATTCAGAATCGGACAATAAATATCAGAGGGCGGAATTCAAGAAAGTCATGGAGAAATCGCTCCAAGTGCTCAACGATACGGCGATAGAATTGAGGAGAAAAGACCTTCTCAGCCAAAACAGCCAAATCGAGAAGGATTATACCGCATTTCAGGCGGATGACACGAAAAGCACTAAACTCAAGACAGATCTGGATAAAGCGAAGCACTCGATTTAGCACAGCTTCTTATATCAATCCCAGTAAATAATGTCTTATTTACTGGGATTGGTATTAGCTTTTGAAGAAGCCTTTGAGCTTATCGAAGCATCCCTTTTTATGCGGGTGATTTTGAGGAGTTTCGATCTCTTCGAACGAACGGAGCAGATCTTTTTGCTTGGATGAAAGTTTCACGGGGGTTTCAACGACGATCTTGAGTAGAAGATCGCCTTGGCCTTGGCCGTGTACGTTCGGAAATCCTTTCCCGCTCAATCGAAGCATTTGACCCGATTGAACTCCTTCTGGAATCTGAGCCTTGCAAGTGGTTCCCAGTGGAGAAGGCACTTCTTTTTTACAGCCGAGAGCGGCTTCGACAAAAGTGATGGGAACTTCTAGCAAGACGTCATCGCCGTCTCGCTGAAAAGCGGGGTGAGACTCTACTTCGATGTATACGAAAAGATCTCCGGGATGGCCGCCTGATTCTCCCGCATCGCCGTAGCCGCTCATTTTGAGCCGCATGCCGTTATCCACGCCGGCAGGAATCTTGATTTTGATCCGTTGCTTTTCTTTAATGCGCCCGGCACCTCTGCACTCTTTACAAGGATCGGTGATTACTTGTCCCGCGCCGCTGCAGCTGTGGCAAGTGCTTGACATGCTGAAAAAACCCCGGCTTTGGATAATTTGCCCTTTGCCGTGACAGGTAGTGCAGGTTTTGATGCCAGTTCTCGATTTTGCGCCGAGGCCGTTGCAAGCGGAACAAGAAATGAAATTGTGGATCGTAAGTTCTTTTTCCGTGCCCGCAGCCGCTTCTTCGAAAGAGACTTTGATCGTGGTTTTCTTGCTCGCCCCTTTTCTCGGGCCTGATTCCTCTGGTTCTCCGGCGAAGCCGCCTCCGCCAAAAAAGGAATCGAAGACCGACTCTCCGCCGCCTCGGCCACCGCCGAATGCGCCCATGAATGTTCGAAGAGCCTCTTCCATCGAAGCGAAACCGCCGCCCGGAAATCCGCCCCCCCCGCCCATGCCAGCGCCGCGAAGCCCTTCTTCGCCGTACTGATCGTAGATGCGTTTCCTGTTTTCGTCGCTTAACACTTCGTAAGCTTCGGAGACTTGCTTGAAGGTCGCTTCGGCCTTTGGATCACCAGGATTGCGATCTGGATGGCATTCGAGCGCTCTTTTTCGATAGGCTTTCTTGATTTCTTCAGGGGAGGCACCTTTAGAAATGCCCAGAGTTGCGTAGAAGTCTTTCATAATTAGATATTAATAACCGCGTCGGAGGGCTGTTTTGGTTCGTTTTGTCGCAGCTTTTGATTTTGCGCGAGATTTGATAGATGGTTTGTCATAAAAACGATGTGCTTTTGCCGCCTTCATGATTCCCTCTTTGTCAAGTTTTTTCTTGAGAGCTCGGAGGGCTTTATCGATCGGTTCGCCGATGCGGACTTTTACGCTAGGCATTTGTAATCCTTTGTAAAGTTGGAAAGGTTAAAAAAACTCTGGTCCTATTCTACGAAAAAGAGGAGTTCCATTCAATACCCATGATCGAAATAGTAAATCTTGAGGGGATAGCTCGCTGCGACTGCATGTTCGATGAGGAGAAACGGATCGGGCTGTCGCTTTTCGATTCGGAGGCCTGGGATGCGGGCAAGGATTTTTTCAGGATGTGGGGAAAACAGAGTCTGTTGTTTGGAGAGAAACTGAGAGGCTTCGGGCAATGCGAAGAGCTTGGGTTCGTCTGATCCCGTCTGCACATAGATTCCTCCCATGCGGGCGTCGACTGCGATGACTCCTGGGCCGAACCCTGTCAGGCTTGAGACAGTATATAGGGGGATCTTCCAGCCAAAGGCGAGGGCGCTGGCCATCGAAGCTCCGACCCGAGTGCCGGTGAAAGAGCCTGGACCGATCCCCACGACGATCCGATCATAGGGGGACGGAAAAGATTTTAGAATTTTTTCAATCTCGGCGCCGAGCCTTTTGGAGAGTTCCGGGCCGCCGGAAAGGCGCAGTTCATAAGAAATTTTTCGATCCTCAATTACAGCGAGAAGGGCGTATTCGGAACTGGTTTCTAAAAGAAGAATCTTCATGCCCTAGAAGTTTACACCATTGCATATTTTTTTTCAGACTGCTATTCTGACTTGCTTTTTGGAATGAAATTGGGTTAGTGATATGTCTGAGAGGGTATTTGCAAGTAGGGTTCGTCGATTTTCGGGATTATTTTGGCCGCTTTTCGATCCAAACCTGTGGGGGCAATATACCCGTCGATATGGCCCCCACAGATTGGAATCGAAAGTCGGCTCAAAAGAACCCGAAAATCGACAGAACCTACTTTGCAAACACCCTACTAAAAGCACGAGGTTTTTTTGAATCCTGAAAATCCCGAAGATTTACCCCCTGAAATGTCGCCGGAAGAAGTCTCTTCGGGAGAAGACGCTTCTTTAGAAGAGGAGCTTCCCGTCCCGAAAAAGAACGAAAAGGCCCTAATTCCGGTTCTTCCTTATCCAGAGCAGCTCTATTTGCTCCCTCTGAATCGCCGTCCTTTTTTTCCGGGCATGGCCGCTCCGATCGTGATCGAACCGGGCATTTATTATGAAGTGTTGAAGATTGTCGCGAAGACCGACCACAAATGCCTTGGGCTTTTTCTGACCGAAAAAGAGGACGTGAACATCTACAAAATCAAAATCGACGATCTCTATAAAGTCGGCGTAATGGCCAGGATTTTGCGCATCATCCCGATGGAACAGGGCGGAGCGCAAGTGGTTCTCAATATGGAAAAGAGGGTGATGATCGAAAAGCCGGTCAAAAACAAGCACCTCTCTGCCCAGGTTAAATACCACGACGATCCACCCGTGGAAAAACTCTCTCGAGAGCTCAAGGCCTATTCGATCAGCATCATCACCACGATCAAAGAGCTTTTAAAGCTCAATCCGCTCTTCAAAGAAGAGCTCCAAATCTTCCTCGGACACTCCGATTTTACCGAACCGGGTAGACTCGCCGACTTTGCTGTGGCTCTGACAACTGCCTCGCGCGAAGAGCTACAGGAAGTTCTGGAGACATTCGATATCGAAAAACGGATCGATCGGGCGCTCATGCTTCTCAAAAAAGAGCTCGACATTAGCAAATTACAGAGCACCATTAACCAGCGGATCGAAGCGACGATCTCGAAGACGCAGCGAGAATTTTTTCTCCGAGAGCAGTTGAAGGCGATCAAGAAAGAACTCGGCATGGAAAAAGACGATAAGACGATGGATGCCGAGAAATTCGAAGAGCGGCTCAAACTGAGAAAAGTGCCCGACGACGTAATGAAAGTCATCACCGATGAAATGGACAAATTGAGTGCGCTAGAAGTGCAATCGGCCGAATACGGCGTTTGCCGGAATTATCTCGATTGGCTGACTATCATTCCTTGGGGAATGTATTCCGAAGAGACGCACGATTTGAAGAAAGCCGAACAAATTCTCGAGCACGACCATTACGGATTGAAAGACATCAAAGAACGGATCCTTGAATTTATCGGCGTCGGCAAGCTGACTGGCGGCGTGAAGGGGAGCATCATCGCGCTTGTCGGCCCGCCAGGTGTAGGGAAGACTAGTATTGGCAAAAGTGTCGCTCGGGCGCTCAATCGGAAATTCTACCGCTTTTCTGTCGGCGGAATGCGCGATGAAGCGGAGATCAAAGGCCACAGAAGAACATATATCGGCGCAATGCCGGGGAAAATGATCCAGGCGCTCAAATACGCCGAGACCATGAATCCCGTCATCATGCTCGATGAAGTCGACAAGATGGGAGCGAGCTATCAAGGAGATCCGGCATCGGCGCTACTCGAAGTGCTCGATCCTGAGCAAAACAAGACCTTTCTCGACCATTATCTCGACGTCCATTGCGATCTTTCAAACGTCCTTTTCATCGTGACAGCCAACGTTCTCGACACCATTCCGGAGCCCTTGAAAGATCGGATGGAAATCCTGCGGCTTTCTGGATATATCCAGGCGGAAAAAATCGAGATTGCGCGCAAATACCTGGTTCCTCGCAACCGGAAGCTCATGGGGCTTAAGACGGCTGATATTTCCTTCACGAAAGGAGCGATTGCACAGATCATCAATGGCTATGCACGAGAGGCTGGTGTTCGTAGCTTGGAAAACTACATCAAGAAGATCATGCGCAAAGTCGCTGTTAAAATCGCCCGCGGCTCCGAAAAAAAAGAGAAAAAAGAGGCGGTCATTTCCGAAGACACTCTTACTCAATATATCGGCAAACCGATGTTCTTATCCGACCGTTTTTACAAGGTCAATCCGGTTGGCGTCGTCACGGGGTTGGCATGGACATCGATGGGCGGAGCGACTCTCTATGTCGAAGCAATCCGATATCCTTCGGAGAAAATCGAGATGAAGTTGACGGGGCAAGCCGGCGATGTCATGAAAGAGTCTGCTCAAATCGCTTGGTCGTATGCGCAAACTTTTTTGGCCAAATTTATGCCGAATACGCCGTTTTTTGAAAAATCGCAGATCCATCTTCATATTCCTGAAGGAGCGACCCCGAAAGACGGGCCATCCGCAGGGATCACGATGGCTACTTCGCTTTTATCGCTGCTTTTAAATGTCGCTGTCCGCGACAATCTCGGAATGACAGGAGAGCTTACTCTGACAGGGCGCGTCCTGCCAATCGGCGGACTCAAAGAGAAACTAATCGCCGCGCGAAGATCCAAGGTGAACGTCTTGATTTTTCCCAAGGAAAACTTGCGCGACTATGACGAACTTCCTGAGTTTTTGAAAAAAGGGTTGGAAGTTCACTTCGTTGAATACTATGACGAAGTCTTTAAAATTGCATTTCCAAAAGAGAAACTGAATGTTCAAAAATCTTCCATCGTGGCTCCAAAAAAAGCTCATCGAGCCCGCAAAGCTTGAAGAAAAAGTCAAAGAGCTTCGCAGCCAAGGGCTTACCATTGCAACTTTGAACGGTTCTTTTGATCTTCTCCATGCGGGACACCTCTATATCATCCAGCAGGCTTCACTCCAAGCGGAAGTGTTGTTCTTGTGCCTCAACTCCGATCGTTCCATCCAGCTCTACAAAAGCCCCAAGCGGCCGATCATCGCTCTTCAACACCGCCTTGAAATGATCGCCGCTCTTGAATTTGTCGATTATGTCACCTGGTTTGATGAGATCGATCCGATCGCGATCCTATCGGTGATCCGTCCCGATGTCCATGTTAATGGAGCCGAATACGGCGCCGATTGCATCGAAGCCGCAATAATCCGCGCCAATGGCGGACGACTTCATCTCGTCGACCGGATACCTGGGCTTGCCACAAGCGCTGTTATAGAGAAGATACGCTCATGCGATTGATAGGGACCCTAGACCATGAGCCGGAGGCTCGTCGCTTCTCTGCTTATTTAAAACGCCGGGGAATCGAAAATAGCGCCGACCCGTCCTTCGATCCCGCATCGAACCAATTTCTCTATTCGATTTGGATCCATAATGAAGATCAAATCGGAGAAGCCGCGGAGGATTTCGCTCGATTCCAAGCCAAGCCTTCCGACCGACAATTCGATGTCCCTATTACGGATCAGATCCAAACCGAAGAAGAAGACCCTCCGCCTGAAGCGTTAATCGAAGAAGGGCTGCCTCGTAAACGTTCTCGCGCTACTTCCTTTTTTCTTGCCCTTTGCGCCTTTGTTTTCCTTCTCAATCTGATGCAATCGATTTCTCTACGAAAAGAGGGGGGTGTCGAAATTTTTGTCACTCCCATCCAAATGGCCCTTCTCTACGACGCCCCTCCTGTCCTTGAAGCCCTTGAAGCCGTCCTCGAAAAAACAAAAATCGCTCCCGGCCAAAAAATTCCTCCTGAAGTGGAGCAAAAAATTGAGGCGGCGGAGAATACCCCTTTCTGGCGAGGCCTTTACACCTGGATTCTCCTCAAAATCAAAGGGGAAAACACAACTCTTGCAGAAGGCCCGCTTTTCAAGAAAATTCGCCAGGGAGAGATCTGGCGACTTTTTTCGCCAGCGGTTCTTCATAGCGACATACTCCATATCCTTTTCAACATGCTTTGGCTTTGGATGCTCGGCCGTCAGATCGAGCAGCGCATTGGCCCCTTTCGCTATCTCCTCCTGACGCTCATCCTCGGCGTGGCCACCAATACAGCGCAATATCTCATCAGTGGCCCTTTCTTTCTCGGCTATTCTGGCATAGTCATGGGATTAGCCGGATTTATTTGGTGCCGTGAAAAAATTGCGCCTTGGGAGGGCTATCCCCTCCAACGGTCGGTGATCCTCTTTCTCGTCCTCTTCGTTCTCGCTATGTTTGCGCTACAGCTCGGTTCGTTTGTTCTGATTCTCTTGACCGACTCAAAATTCACACCCAATATCGCGAACACTGCCCACATTAGCGGAGCCATTGTTGGAGCTCTCTTGGCCCGCCTCTCCTTCTTTTCCGCGAGGCCTTCTGTATGAGCGTGCGCGATCTGACAATTCTCGGATGCTCGAGCCAGCAGCAAACGCGCTTTCGCAACCACGGCGCCTATCTTTTGCGGTGGAACGATGAGGGGCTTCTTTTCGATCCGGGTGAAGGCACCCAGAGACAATTCATCCTCGCTGACACTCCGCCGCCTTGCGTCAATCGGATTTTCATCAGCCATTTCCACGGCGATCATTGCCTTGGCCTGGGCTCCATGCTTCTCCGTCTTAACCTGGATAAAGTGACTCACCCAATCCACTGCTATTATCCCGCGAGCGGCAAAAAATATTTCGATCGTCTCCGCTATGGCTGCATCTATCGCGAGAATATCGAAGTCATCGAACATCCCGTGAAAAAAGCTGGTCTAGTCGAAGACGATGGAAAGTTTCGCATTGAAGCCGCTTTCCTCGACCATGGCGTTGAAAATATCGGGTGGCGCATCACCGAACCCGACATCGTCAAATTCGAAAAAGATAAACTCAAAGCGCTCAAGCTCGACGGCCCCATTATTCGGACCCTCGAGCGGGAGGGAAAGATTACAGTCGACGGCCGCGTCATTGCGCTAGAAGATGTGAGCCACATCCGTCCTGGGGATGCATTCGCCTATGTCATCGATACCCGTCCCTGCAAAGGCGCCCTCCTTCTAGCGAAGGGCGCAAAACTTCTCCTTTCTGAATCGACCTATCTCGACGCAGAGAGGAACATGGCCCATGAATACCATCACATGACTGCGCTCCAAGCCGC
>CAZFWE010000025.1:0-11447 GCA_964522685.1 uncultured bacterium
AAACTTGAGCTTCTTTGCCGCTTTTGACCCCTGTCGTCAGGAGTCGAATCGCTTCAGGCTGATCGCCAGTGGGCTGAAAGTCAGCTTTTAGTTTAAACAATACTAAAGCCTCCCACAAAGAGCGAGATCAGAACGATGAGAGATAAGGCCAGTCGCCATTTCAGCCGTTTGTATTTGGGCAATTTCCAAGCCATAAGAGCCGGCAGGACGCCAAGTAGGATCGCGACAAATAGGCCGGCATATTGGAGTGCCAATAGAAATCCGCGATTGTAGGTAAGGACAAAAAGAAGCGGGGGAAAGAACGTAATGACGCAAGCTAATTCGCGCCCCCAAGTGAAGCGATGCAATTTCAGCCCATCACCTAAAAAATCGGAGAGACTTAAAGAGACGCCCAAAAACGAAGTGATCATGGCGAAAAAGGCAAATGCACTTGCTACAGTAGAAATCCAAGGATTTGCAAGAATAGCGGCTAGAGGAATGGTAGCAGAGTGGCCCTCTTCCCATGCGCCGCGAAAGTTCGATAGAGGAACAACGCCTAGCACCAAAAATACCCAGGCCAGATACACGAAGAGAGGAATCAAACTCCCAATCGCGATTGCCAGTTTTAGCTTTTTGGCGTCGTGATGTAGATACGTCGAAAGACTGGGAATGATGATATGAAAGCCAAAAGAGGTGAAAATCACTGGAACGGCTATCCAAGAGGCCGAAAAATCGACATGCGCTAGAAGATTAAAATCGAGATGAGAAGGCAAAAAGACGATCAAGGCAACATAGGCAAGCGCCAATCCAAACATTAACAGACGATTGACATAGTCGACCGTTTTTGTCCCAAAATAGACAAAAAACCCGAATAGAATAAGCAGCGGAAACGGGCCGCTCCAATCGGGAATTTGACTGCCAAAAACAGACTTCATCAAATGGAGAAAAAGAGGGGAGCATCCTGCGATGTATGCGGCCGTCAACGAGTAGAGCAATAAAAGATAGACGACCCAACAGATAACTTTTCCAAGAGACCCCAATGTCCGATCAGCCATCGTGATCATATTCACATCGCCCGGACAAGCGAGATTGACCTTTAGAATTAAATGAGCCGTTGTAAACATAAAAAACCAGCAGAACGTCAATGTAAAAAATGAAGGGATAAATCCTGCAAAAGAAGCAAGCACAGGTAAGGCCAGCATGCCTGCTCCAATAGAAGTGCCTGAAACAAGCAGAATCCCGCCGAGAAGGCGGTTCATTTTCAACATAAATGCCTCATGAAAAAATATGTGCCACTTCGCAGCTGATCACAAGAAGGGCAAAAGCGAGAGCGATAATCAAAGCCAGCTTACCTCCTTTGACGTGGTAACAAGAGGTGAACTCCTTCTTATAGCGCCCAATCCAAGCCATGGCAACTGGCAAAATCCCGAAAAGGATCATCGCGCAAATCCCCCCTGCAAAACTCAAAGCCTTGAAAAAAACTTCGGGATAGGAAAGAGCAAAGAGAAGCGGGGGCACTAGGGCGAGCATAGAGAGCCACCAGGTGTTTTTCCGGGAGGGGATTGTTTTCAATCCATCTGCAATAAAATGGGTAAGGCTCAACCCTTGGGCTAAAAAAGAAGTGATGATTGCGAAAAAAGCGAAACTTCGAGCAAATCCTGCAATTTTATTACTACCGAGCGACGCATGAAGAGCACTCGTTGCCTCCTCGCCTTTATGGTAGCTATCCAAAAGCCCATGCTCTCCTTCCAAAGGAACTGTCCCGAGGACTAGAGCAGTCCAAAGAACGTAGACGGCCAAAGCCAACAGGCTTCCCCCTAAAATGGTCAGGCGCACCCGCTTCAAATCGCCCTTCATGTAAGCCGTTAAGCTAGGGATCATGTTCTGAAAACCGAACGAGACGACAAGAACGGGCAGAGATAAGAAGGTATAACCAGGAGCGAAGTGTAAAAAAAGTTTTGGATGAATCTGGGTAATTCCCAAAAAAATCATGCCTAAATAAGCGATGATTAACCCGAACATCAAGACACGGTTGAAGAGATCGACAGGCCTTGTGCCAAGGTAAACGATAAAACCGAAAAGCAGAGTAAAAAAAAGCGATGCTCCCCAAGCTGGAGTATGAATGCGGAATAAGCTCTCTAAAATCGCTGAAAAAATTCCTCCGCTTGCCGAGATGTAGGCGACGAGAAGGGCATAAAATAAGAAGAGATAGGTAACCCAGCCGATCGTGCGACCCATCTCCCCAAGAGACTCTTTAGCCATGGAAAGAAGGTTGACCTGCCCGTAAAACCAACCGCAAATCTCCACTAGGAGAAGGGCCGTAAAGGTCATAAAAGCCCAAGCCATAAACAGAGCGAATAAAGAAGGGAAAAAACCGGCGAGTCCGGTGATGATCGGCAATGCGAGCATCCCAGCTCCTATGCAGCTGCCTGCGACTAAAAGAATGCCGCCCGGCACGCTGCCGGGTAAGAGCCGATCGGAATCCATAAGAAAACCTAAATTTGATTTTTATTTTGCAGTTTCTGTTCTTGCCGGATTTCTGCGCCCAAACGGCCCAGTTCATATCCATTGAAGTCTACAAATTTAAAGAATCTCTCAAAAGCTGGCAAGGATCGACTTACTTGTGAAGCCATTTCTTGTGCAATGAGGCGATAAGTCGCATGCCCCGCAGCTTGGGATCTGAGCTCGCAAAGCCATTGGAGAGCCCGGAGATTAACATGGAAATACCAATGGACATTATAACCCATCGGAACGACATACTGAGCCTCTTTTGGCAGTTCTGCGGCAATGACATCATAAGCCTTCTTAGCTTTCTCCATTGCCTCTACGTAGTCCTTCTCCATCTCAGTCCCAAGAATTTCCGGGGGAACGTAATAGCCGAAATTGCAAGTAAGCAACTGCCTCTCTTGCGTCAACATTCTATGGCGATGAAGATCCCGATAAACGCCAAAGTCGGCTAAAATTTCAAATGTAAATAGGGAATGTTCTAGAGCTCGCGGCGACTTGTGACGGCGATTTTCTCTGGCCGAACAAGCGGCATCTAAAATCCTCGCCAATTCTTCCTCTGGAAGCGACTTGCAATAATTTTGCAATTCCAAGAGTCCACCGGAAGTGCAGCTAAAAAGAAGAGCCCCGGCTACTTTAGCGGCAGAATCGGCATCGTAATCGATCAAGCGGACCCCGGCCTGAGACATAGCCTCGACCCCTTCTGCATGACGCCTGGCAAATTCTTTGATTTCACTCTGCATTGTCTCCGAAAACTGGGAGAATAACTGATAATGCTTATGAGATGGATCGGATCTTCGAATAAAGGAGGGGATAATTTTCGCAAGTTCCTGGTAGGCATTTCTCCCGATCTCCTGCATTTCGGCTAAATCGTGACAATTCAATTTTTGAATCAGACTCTCGTAGAAACGGCCGTTGCCGTTCATGCCCATGTTCGTCATCGCGCTCGCGGGAAGAAGCCCGCGTAGGCAATCGAGCACTTTTGCGCGAAGAGCCGCCGTATAGGCCGCCTTGGAAATAGTAGGTTCTTTCGGGAATCCCTGCTCGATCAGCGCAGTTAAGGGAGGAATTAGTTGATTATAGGTATCGAACAAATGATTGCATGTATCTAAGAAAAGGTCTCGATACGCGGAAGTCAGAAGGACAGGTTCATGATAAAATTGATAATTGCCTCCAATCTTTTGATCGAAATAAACATACCGGGTCGACTTCTCAAGAGGGGATCCACCGATCCTGCAGTCTTCAATCACTTTCGCTGCGAGCATCGATACGTTCTCGATGGCAAGGTGAGCGCCTCCGAGCTCTCCAATCGAATCGTCGCCATAGCCATCTAGAATGCGATCATAAAAATTTTGCGCTTTCTGGATTGCCATCACCTGCGCATCGGCCGAGCTACCGTTCCCGAGGTTCCCCGTAATTGCTGAAAAGGCCATGTCTTCATTCAAGATAAATTCTTTGAGAAGCAAGGAACGAAGCCCTAGCGTGGATCGAGAATAGCGGGAAAAAAGAGCTCCCTTGATCACCTCCGGAAGATTTCTCAATGCGAAAATATTGCTCTTCGTGTCCGTGACGAAATGTTCGAGAATCTTCATTTGACTCTCAGAAAATTCTTCATCACTTTGCAACATGGGGCCCCTCCAAAAGATTTGAGAACTTATGATATACAAGTGAACTCGAAAATTGGTTTTTGACCGCGTCAAACAGGCACTGTCTTTGAATCTGCCTGCATCTCCAATCCGACACTCAACTTAATTCAAGTTAAGCCGCTTCGGCACAGGCAAAGCCTGATTCAAATCGAGAGCGTCTCTCTTGTCAAATTCCCAATTTTGGGATTCTACTTGTGTGTAGAGTGCCAGAATTATCGACACAGTGCAACACTTTTGAACTGTAAAGCCGCTTTACATCTTCAAAAAAATCGGCTAGTGTACGGATTAATGATTAAAAAATTTCTTCCAGACATCCCCGAAATCTACGAAACCGAAAACAACCAAATCCTTCATTCAACATCGCGCAATAAACCTTATTGGGAAAATAACGAATCCTATTTATTTGTAGAAAAACATCTCAAAAAATCAGCTCCTTTGATATCAGATGCCGAAATTTTAAAATTCGCATCTGATCGTGTAACCCTAAAAGGATTATTTGTCGAACTGGGGGTCCGCACCGGGAAAACGATCAATTTTATAGCAGCGCTGAACCCTCGTCAAATCGTGTATGGATTCGATTCCTTCGAAGGCTTGCCAGAAACTTGGATTCGGGAAGATGCCTTAGTTCCAGTGGGTGCCGGTGGCTTAAAAAATCCCAATGAGCTTCCGAGCGTCCTCAACAATGTAAAACTAATCAAAGGTTGGTTCAAAAATACGCTACCTAAATTCACAAATAGCGAGCCAATCGCTTTTTTACATGTCGATTGCGATCTCTATTCATCAGCAGCTACCGCATTTAAACATCTTGGAAACCGAATCCAGCCAGGATCCATTCTAATTTTTGATGAATTTTATAATTATCCTTCTTCTAAAGACCATGAGTTCAAGGCATTTCAAGAATTTTTGAGCGAAAAGAATTATAGACCTCTATATTTAGCTTATAATATATATCATGAGCAAGTCGTCGTCCAAATCGCAGAAAATAACGTATGATTCACACAAAAACTTTTCCATTCCCGATCCGCCTCCGGAGAAACAGGAGAACCCCTGCCATTCGAAAAATGGTTCAAGAAACAGAGCTAAACGCGGCAGACCTCGTGGTTCCTCTCTTTGTCATCCAAGGACACAATCGCTCCATCCCCATCCAAGCCATGCCTGGCATTTCAAGGCTTTCGTTGGATCTTTTGCTCAAAAAAGTCGAAATTCTCCTTGCAAAAGGGATCCAATCTATTTGTTTATTTCCTTCGACAGAAGAGTCTTTGCGTTCTGATCAGGCCGAAGAAGCCTGGAACGATAGTGGTCTCATGCAAAGAGCCATTCGCGCAATCAAGAATCAATTTCCAGAAATTTGCGTAATGGCCGATGTCGCGCTCGACCCCTATACTTCCCACGGGCATGACGGCCTCGCTAGAGATGGCCAAATCGCCAACGACGAAACCGTTGAATGCCTCGCGAAGATGGCTCTAGTCCAAGCTGAAGCTGGCGTTGATTTCGTCGCGCCGAGCGATATGATGGATGGACGGGTGAAGATCATTCGGGAAACGCTCGATGAAAATGGATTTGATCAAGTCGGCATCATGGCCTACAGCGCAAAATACGCATCTTCTCTTTACGGCCCTTTCCGGGACGCCTTGAATGTCAGTCTAAAATTCGGAGACAAGAAATCCTATCATCTCGATCCGGCAAATGTCCGAGAAGCTCTTTTAGAAGCCAAACTCGACGAAGAAGAAGGTGCCGATATGCTTATGATCAAGCCGGCCCTATTTTATTTGGACGTGATCGCTAAGCTCAGACAGAGAACAGAGCGGCCGATCGCCGCCTATCATGTCAGCGGCGAATATGCGATGGTCGTCGCCGCGGCTCAAAGAGGATGGCTCGACGCGTCCAAGGTCTTTACTGAAGCGCTCCTCAGCATCAAAAGGGCAGGAGCCGATCTTATCTTTACCTACGCGGCGGAACATCTCTTGTGAATGAATTGCGAGCTCTTCTTCCGGCTTTGAATCAAATATGCTACTTAAACTACGGAGCGAAGAGCCCGATCTTAACAGCCGCAGGAGAAGTTCTCCTCAAAATGACCAAGCAGTCCATGGAGCCGCTCCAATTCCATCGCGATGAATGGGTTCAAGCGCGCGAACATGCCAGAAATCTGATTGCGGAACTACTCGGAGCCGCATCCGATGAGATCGCATTTGTCACAAATACCTCACAGGGGCTTTCCCTCATCGCCAACGGCATCCGATGGCGGCATGGAGACCGAGTCCTTTACCCTTCTGATGAATTTCCCTCCAACCGATACGTTTGGGAAAATCTCCGAGAAAAAGGGTCCGCCCCGAGTCGATTCCGGCAACCCGCGACCTCTCTTTTTCCAAGCAATTAGCTTCTCTTGATTTAACATCGTAAAGCTATGCCATTCTCACGGCATCCTCGTTTGTGTCGATGCAATTCAAGCCATTGGCGCCATTCCCTATAATGTCCATTCTTTAGGATGCGATTTTCTCTCTTGTGCAGGGAGAAAATGGCTATTTGGCCCCACAGGCTCTGGATTTTTATATGTGAAAAAAGAGCGAATGGAAGAGCTCTTTGTCTCTGAAGTGGGATGGCATAGCGCCCAAAATATAAATTTCGAAGATGCGGATCTTGAATTCGCCCATTCTGCTCGCCGCTTTGAACCTGGCTGCCTCGACTTTCCTGCCATTGCTGCAATGGCCGCTTCCATCGATGCGATGAAAAAGATCGGCTGGGGAAAAATTCATCAGCGGATTGCCTCTCTTACTAAAACATTGAAGAGCAAATGGAAAGATTATCTCTTAACCCCCAGAGAACATGCGGGCATCATTTGCCTCGAAATTCCAAAGGGAATTGACTTCCAAAAGAAACTCTTGGAACAAAACATCATCGTCACCCAACGAGGGGATAAGTTGCGACTTTCCATTCACGCTTCGACCTTAGAGGAAGAGCTTGCCACCTTCTCCGAAGCCTTTTCCCGACTCTTATAAAAAATATTGGGTAAAAAAAATTTTCTAAGTATCATCTCTTTCCTTTAACCACCAAAAGCTAGCCTTTTTTAAGACTAGTGACTAATTCTTCATCAAAATTAGGCACAAAAAAGAGAGTAATTATGGCCACTACTATTCACCTACCATTAGCTGGATCTCCAACTACAGAGGGACCTCTTCGCTTACATAAATCAGAGATATTTCGTGAACTTGCATTGAGAACTTGTAAAGTTGTATGGACGATCAAGGAAAGAGAAGTTTGTGAAACATCAGGCTGTTTTATCAAAGGATTTGATCCTGGTCGGGTTCAAGTTTTGTCCTGTTTTCATGACACGGGTTGGAAGGATGCTGCCCTGATTCAAATCAAATACCATTCTCAATCTATCAAGGCCACTTTAAAAAATGAAATCTGTTCGTTGGAAGCGAAGAAAAATGATTTATGCATTCTTAATTTTGAAGGGTTAGATGTCCCTTTCTTCGAATTTACTGGCGAGTTCATGACCCCCACTTTAGGCCAAAAAATTTATTTTTCTGGGTTTCCATTCGGACAAGATCAGCCGGTAGTTCATCGAGGCTATATTTCTTCTACTTCAATAGTTGATGACTCTGACTTTTTTACAATAGATGGGACTGTTGTCCAAGGTCATTCTGGTGGGCCAGTTATAGTGGTTCAAGAGGATCGGCTAAATCTTCTTGGCGTTATTAGTTCTCAATTAGTCGATATTTCACGTCTGCTAATTAATGCTTCAGAGACTAAATTACCTAATATCGTTGCTTGGAATGACCGGGCACCATCTTATGGAACATCAAACGTGGGTGCTGTTCTTGATGCAACTATTCAGGGGCTACTTTCTAATTTGTCAACAGGAATAGGAAAAGCCTCTTCCCTCACAAACATAGTATATATAGAGAAGGACGAAAATACAGAAAAAGACGAAGGAGAAAAGCCTGAAGAAGAGTTTGCCACAACTTCTGATCCTGAAGTTTGGGATACTGGTGCTGGTGAGACTTATCAAGACATGTTCAATGCAGATCCTTTTCTTTCCATAAAGAGGCGTCGTGAATTTGCCAAGGCACAAAGCAGCAAAGGAGAACCTGCAGGAAATAGAAAAATAGCGGCAACAACATCTGCAATGCCAGAGGAGCCATCAACTTCTCGAGTCAGCGAACTACCAGTAACAAAAAAGAGTGTCGTTCTAAAGGTTCTTCTTGAAAATAGATGGCGTTTAATTAGAACGGGCAAACACGAGACCTGGACTAATGGAAAAGGGCAAAGCGAAATTTTATCTCACGGCGGTGGAAGTAAAGAAATTAAAGACCCAATAGCGAAGAAGATAATCAAAAATGCACAAGAACACCCAGGTAATTGAGAGCTATTTTTTTCACAATACGTTCTCCCTAATTTTGCGATGCCCTGAAGAAAAAGAAAGTTGATCGAGTGATTCGCCAGGAATCCAGGTATATCCATCAACATCTCTCAATTCCTTCGCTTTAAAATAAAAGGGGTATAGCTTTGCTGAAAAGTGGGTAAAAGAATGAGCGACCGGTTCCATGTATTGCTCAAATTCAACTTCGATTCCTAATTTCTGGCTTAATTCTTTTTTCACATCTAGAAAGCTCCTCTTTTCTTCAAAATAAGGAAATTCCCAAAGATCTCCCATCAATTGGTCGCTCGGATTTTTCCGAACTAGAATGTGACCCATAGCCTCTACGATAGCGACTCCACGCACAATCTTTTTGATTTTCGGAAGAGAGGCTTTGATGGGAAGCGCTGTAGGATGGCCTTTCAAGTGTGCTAAGCAACTCGGCTTCAAAGGACACTCTTCACAGCGGGGAACGGGAGTGCAAATCGTCGCTCCCAGTTCAATGAGAGCTTCAGTGGTAACCCAGGGTTGATCCTCGCTTAAAAACTCGTTCGCGAACGCCTCGATTCTTCTCTTGCCAGATGTCTTTCCAATGTCTTCGTCAATCCAGGCATACCGCGAAATCACCCGGAGCACGTTCCCATCCACAGCAGCGGCTCTTTGCTTAAACCCAAAGCTTAAAATAGCAGCGACAGTATAGGGACCGAGTCCTGGAATCGCTAAAAGAGCCTCTTTTGTGTTCGGAAGCTCTCCTCTATGTTCTTGGACAATTTGACGGGCTCCTGCATGAAGGTTGCGCGCCCGGCTATAATAGCCTAACCCTTCCCACGCCTTGATCACCCGTTCGATGGGAGCTGCAGCCAAGTCTTGAATGGTGGGGAATAGCTCCATCCACCGCTCGAAATAAGAGATCACGACCTGGGCGCGCGTCTGTTGGAGCATTACTTCAGAGACCCAGACGCGGTAAGGAGTTGCATTTTCTCTCCAAGGAAAAGACCTTTTATTTTCTAAGAACCAGGCGTCCAACATCGAATTTTCTCCTTTAGAACGGGAGATTATTGCAAAATTGGAAATACCTATGAAGTGCGCAGGCCTGATTTTTAGCGAATCCTTTCATTTTATCGACCATTTAGCCCCCTTCTGTTCTCTGATGGGATGGCCCTTGATTGCCTTTGAGGAGTCGGTGGCCAAGCAATGCAGGAAGTATTATCCCGATCTTGAGGTTCTCGAAGAAACTTCTTTACCTCCATGCATTGTAACCTGCGATAATCGAGCTTTGTTAGAGGCCGCTTTCTGGGGTCGATGGACCTCCAAGATTCTATGGCTTCCGCACGGGCTTTCGGATAAAGGGTGGAAGGGCCCCTTTTTTGAAGCTCTTGAAAAAGAAGACCTTCTTTTGGTCTACGGACAAAAAATGAGAGATGAAAAAAAAAAAAAAAAAGTGGCCGTGCCTCAGTTTGCCGTTGGGAATTTCCGGTACGAATATTTTAAAAAGCACCGAGAGTTTTATGAGTCTTTGCTGGAGTCGCGATTTGGTGAGCAGCGCTTTGTCCTGTATGCTCCCACATGGGAAGACTCCGAAAATAATGGCACTTTTTGGGAAGCTTTCCCCAAGCTGTCCGAAGCAATCCCCAGCAATCAACAATTGCTAATCAAGGTACACCCCAATACGGAGCGGAAATTCAGCCATCGGCTAGAACGGTGCAAAGGAATAGCTCCCCACATCCAGTTTTTGGAAGAATTTCCTCCTATTTATCCAATTCTAGAACGCACTGACGTCTATATTGGCGATATGTCGTCGATTGGATATGACTTTTTACTGTTTAAGCGCCCCATGGTCTTTCTTCGGAGAGAAAAAACCGATTCATCGATAGATCCGAGCGCGCTCCTAATGCAGGCAGGGGCTCAATTGACCATAGAAGAGATCCCAGAGCTGTTTTCTCGATTACAAGATCCTATAGAACAAAATCTTCAAGAATACGCCTTCGATACTATCGAAAGCTGGCAAAAAAAACTTCAAACCTACATCGATTCATGGCCTGCGCATTAAATACAGACGGCACCCACCTTCTCGATCACATAGCGCCACTGGCTTCTCTTTGGAAGATACCGCTCATTGTCAAAGAAGAAGAAAATGCAGAGTTGGCCGCGAAATACTACCCTGAAATCGAACTTCGCTTTTGGCCTGATTTAGAATTCAGGCTAAAAAGTTTAGCGGCTGAATTCGATGCACTTGTGGAATGCAAATATTGGTCGGCTCATCTAAAACAACTTTTCCGCGCCTGCTTTAACAAAGACATGCGGCTTATTTTCTGCCCTCACGGTCAATCGGATAAGGGGTATGGGGCTCCACTCTTAGCACCCTACGCTTTGCAAGATGTTGTTTTACTCTATGGCGATTTGCTCAAAGAGATGCTTATAGAACTCAATGTCTGGGATTCGATCCAAGCTCATGCAACAATCGGGAATTACCGGCTCCATTACTTTCAAAAACATAGAGAACGCCTTCTCGCCTTTGCAGAACAAGAGGTTTTTTCTAAGCTCAACTGCACCAATAAGACGCTTCTTTATGCCCCCACTTGGCGCGATGCGGACCAATCGAGTACTTTTTTTACGTGTAGCAAAAAAATAATCAACGAACTTCCCGAAGGGTGGAACCTGATCTTAAAAATTCACCCGCTTCTGGAAAAACGGGATCCGGCGCTGTTTTACCGGCTGGCAATTTTCGAAGAAAAACGGCAGAATTTCGCATTTGTCCACGAATTTCCCCTCGTTTACCCAATCCTCGAAAAAGTCGATGCCTATCTCGGAGATTACTCATCGATCGGTTATGATTTTCTCGCATTTCAAAAACCGATGTTCTTTTTACAAAATCCCCACCTTCCCCCCGCCCGACTTCACTCCTGCGGCAAAGTCCTAGCCCCCGAAGAAAATATCTTTGAAGTCATCGAAAAAGC
>CAZFWE010000026.1:0-6305 GCA_964522685.1 uncultured bacterium
GCGATTCATTCGAAGAGATGAGTCCCGTTTTATTCCCGCGCGAATTTACGCGCAATTACCTCGATGGAAAGGTCTCTCATGATGAACTCGTCCAAAAAATCAAGAGATCTTTCGCTGCAATCACTTCCCGGCACCAGGTCACTGTGATCGAGGGAACGGGGCATATGGGCGTCGGATCCATCGTCGATCTGAATAATGCGCAGGTGGCCGCCCTCCTCAAAGTTCCCCTATTACTCATCGCCTCAGGTGGCCTCGGCTCGAGTTTCGATGAATTGGAACTCAATCGAACCCAATGTGAAAAGCATAACGTCAGAGTCGCTGGCGTAATCTTAAACCGCGTTCTCGATGAAAAACGGGCCATGATCCAAGAATATATGCAAAAAGCGCTTCGCCGTTGGAATATCCCTCTTCTAGGATGCATCCCCTTCGATCCGTTTTTGAGTACCCCTACCATGAACGATTTCGAACTTCTGTTTGACACAAAGCTCCTCACGGGAAACGAACATCGATGGCGCCATTATGAAAATATCCGCCTCGTCGCTTCGTCGGTTGAAATGTACCGCACTTTTATCGTTCCTCAACAGCTCATTATCACACCCGCCGGCCGAGAGGATATCATCCTCGCCACCCTTACCCGGTTTTGGGATCTTAAGATCGCCCATCCTAAAGATGAGTTGCAAACAGGTTTGATCCTAACGGGAAAAATACCCCCTAAAGACTCGATTCTTGAACAGATCCAAAAAGCCAATATTCCAATGCTCTATGTGCCGGTTTCTAGCTTTATCGCGATGAAAATGATCCATTCCTACACGACAAAAATCCGAAGCGAAGACGAACCTAAAATTGAGGAAGCCGTCAAGGTCGTCGAATCACACATCGACTTCGACCTCCTAGAAGAAGCAATTAAATAATTAAATACTCGCAGAAATTAATTAAGTTGATTCCGTTAACTGATTTTGATATAATTATTAAAGAAATTAACGGTTATAAATGACTGTATTATCAAATGCATTAGAGATAAATCCCCTGAATTGGGGACTTCAACAGATTTCTTCAGGGTTCAAATCGATCACGATCAATCCTATCAAAGATATTATTAGCTATGCAGTTCCCTGGACAAAAGCTGCCCTAGACCGGCATGTCTACGTCTCAAAAGAAAGCCTTGTTCTTATGGAATTCATGGGAGGAAATGCCGTTGTCAATTCTATTCAACAAGAAGTATCGCAATTAGCTCTTGCGGCTGGAATCAATGGGGGAATTGACCTCTACACTTCTGTAAGCGCCCCTTTTTCAGGGTATCGAGGGATTTTTGGCAAGGTGGTCACTTTTCCGATCGAATACACCCCTAAAGAAGCAATGAACGATATTAAGATGGATGAACGCCTTTTGACGAATGATGAATTGAAGGCCGAGAAGCGCAAATTTTCAGACAATGAAATACGGTATTTACTCAGTACGGCGGTTGCTGAAATGACCATTTTCCCCCTTTTGAAAGTCATTGCAAGAATCACCATTCTCGCATTGATGATAGGGCTCTTTTTCACTCCTCTCGGCATCTATAGCGGCGGAGCCACTTTCGCCGTAGGAGCTGTTCTTTATTTTGCAATCAATCGATTCATCGGCAATCGCGTGGACAAATACGCTCAGGAACTATTGAAACAACGATTCGAAAATGCCGGCATGGATGTGAATGCAGCGAGAGTACAATCAGCGATAGTAGGGATTAACACACTTAGAAAGATCCAGCAACAGCAATTGGAACTTCGAAATCTTGGCTGGATCGCCAAACTCTTAATCAATTCGGAGGGAGATCTCCGCTTCGACTATACGAGACCTTCTCTTAAAAAAAGAATCCAGATGCTCCAAGGAACGGCTCAATCACTTGCAGGTATATATAAATAACGATACATAGGTTTTTAGAGGCTCTCGTCGAATGATTAACCCGAGAGATCAAAGCCTATGTTTAAAGATGCGTCGTTGAAAAATCATCCTAAAGAACTCTGGATCTTAGCCTTGACGGAGATGTGTGAGCGCTATGTTTTTTGGGGGATTGGGAACCTCTTAGTCTTGTTTCTCATCGAATACTACCAGTTCAATAATACATCTGCAGCCCATATTTACGGGATTTTCGCGGGCTTTGCCGCCTTCTCACCGCTCATTGGCGGTTATATTGCCGATCACTGGAACTATCAAGCTCCAATGCTCATCGGAGCGCTAGTCAATGCAATCGGGTGCTTCACGCTCGCTACTGGACACCCCTCGCTGCTGTACCCCGCCCTATTCATCATTGCGCTGGGCTATGGAATTTTTACCCCAAGCATCGTTACAATCTTAGGATACGCTTACCGCAATAAACCCCATCTTCGAGAAGCGGGATTTTCGATCTATTACGCTTCGGTGAACATCGGCGTCTTTCTAGCTATGGCTTCTTTGGGAACGATTGCAAAGTTCTTGAGTTGGAATACTGCCTTCTTCGTCGCAGGTTCCGTACAAATCCTCGGGATCCTCCCCCTTGTTTGCTATTTGCTCAAATACAAAGAGAGCTATCGGGAACTGCGCGCCCATAAAGCGACAGGAAAACAGGAGAAGCTAACCAAGATCGACAAGGATAGGCTGATCGTAATCGGCGTCTTTTATCTATTCTCTCTCCTCTTCTGGATCGCCTATACCCAAGGCTTTTCCTCAATGGAGATTTTTGTCCACAAGTTTATGGATAAAACGGTCGGCGACGTCGAAATTCCGGAAGGGATCTTCCTTTCTAGCGAAAGCTTCTTTCTGATCCTTCTAGCACCTCTACTCAGCACTCTTTACGCGTATTTGAATAAATTTAAACAAGATCCTCCTCCTGCGTTCAAAACAGCCTATAGCCTCATTGGAATTGCAGTCTGCTTTTTAATCATGATGTTCGCATCCATAAGTATTGCGGATGGAGAAACCTCCGCTTCGGTCAGTTGGAAACCTCTTATCTTAGCATACTTTATGATGGCGGTTGGGGAGATGCTCCTAGCTCCTGTCGGACTTTCACTGGTGAGCAAACTCGCTCCAAAGCGCTATACTGGACTTTTGATCGGGGTTTGGTATGTCTGTGTAGGACTTGCCTTCTATATCGGCGGCTTATTGGCAGGACTCATGGAAAGCATGGGAGGACTCTTCAATTTCTTCGCTATGTTTGTCGTCTTGACAGCGATTCCGGGAATCCTTCTTCTCTTCTTCGGAAGAAAGATCACTGTTCTCTCGCATAGCAACCTGAAGGAAGGTCCAGTCGAGCCTCTGTAAACTTATACAGTGATTTAAAACAATATTAGACCTCTTTCGAAACTCCATTTGCTTGCCAAAATTGCCATTTTTGGCATCTTTTTCGAAAAATCTGCTCAAAAATCTTCAATTTTTTCAAGCAAAGTGAGTTTCGAAAGAGGTCTATTATTCGTGAGATAGGTTCAATGCACCTAACGCCTCAATAAAATCAGCAGGCAGAGGCGCAGTAACGTCGATTTGCGCATCCGTTATCGGATGAGCAAACCGGATCCTTCCCGCGTGCAGAAGCGGCCTCTTGGCAAAATATTTGCAAGTATACGAAGTGGAGTATTGCCGGTCAATGAGAATGGGATGTCCCATCTCTGATAGATGGACTCGGATTTGATGCGTGCGGCCGGTGATGGGCTGACATGTGAGAAGAGAGGCATTCTCGCCTTCCGCAATCCGTTTCCAATGGGTTTCTGCATAGAGCCCTTTCGGTCGAGTCCCCCATCGGGTCTGCCCTTGGAACATTCCCACTTTGCCAAAAAATCCCTTGGAGCAGCCTCTTTTAGCAGCCGGCACCCGATCGACGATCGCGTAGTAGATTTTTTCAACGCTTTTTTCTTTGAACAGATGGATAATCGATTCTCTCGCCTCAATGCTTTTGGCAATGAGAAGAGCTCCGGTAGTCTCTTTGTCTAAGCGATGGATCAAATAGCGCTTTGGACCGAAAGCTCTCAGGCACTCTTCATCGGTGCAGACCCAAGCGACCGGTTTATCGACCACCATTAAATGGTCGTCTTCGTAGAGGATCTCGAAACTGCTCAAATGAGGAGCCGCCATCGTGGCCCAGGCCGGCGATAATTCGACAAGCGCGCCTTTGGCGACGTCGGCCGTTCCAAAACGTTCTATGGTTCCATTCACGCGACAAAGATTGGCCTCGAGCACGCGTCGAAGCATTTTGCCAGAAGGGCTCGGTTGTAATTCTTTTTGCAAAAAATAGATCAACTTTTGGGTTTCAGGAACAATCCACTTCATCGAGTTTTTGCTTCTAAAAATTCAATGAATAGCCGAATGCCGTAGCCGGTTGCTTGCGTGGTGTTGTAGTGTTTTGGTTTGGTCAAAAAGCAAGGCCCCGCTGCATCGATGTGTGCCCAAGGTACGCTGCCGACAAATTCCTGCAAGAAAAACGCAGCCTTGATCGAACCGGCGTCACGACCCGATGAATTGATCAAATCGGCAATTTCCGATTTGAGCGATTCCTTGTAATCTGGATAGAGAGGTAGACGCCAAAGCAGCTCGCCGGTCTGAGACGAGGCCTCGAGCAACTCTTTGGAGAGGCTCTCTTCAGATGTATAAAGTGCGGAAATTTCTTCTCCGAGAGCGACTACTGCACTACCCGTCAGCGTCGCTATGTCAATCATGGAAGTCGGCTTCAAGTTCTTAGCGGCGTAACTCAATGCATCGGCCAAAACAAGCCGCCCTTCTGCATCGGTATTATTGATTTCGACTGTCTTGCCATTGTAGGCGCGATAGACATCGCCTAGCTTGTAGCTCTTCCCATCGATGCAATTTTCCGTTACCGGAACAACAGCCGTCACATTCACTTTCAAATCAATCATAGCCGCTGCCCTAACCGTGCCTAAAACAATCGCAGCGCCCGACATATCGCATTTCATTGTCAGCATATTATCGGTCGGTTTTAGGCTTAAACCACCGGTATCATACGTGATTCCCTTCCCGACAAGAACAATATGCTCTTTCGAGGCCGGGTTTCCTCGATAGCTCATTTGGATAAAGCGAGGCTCATGGCTCGATCCCCGGTTCACCGCGAGAAGCAACCCCATCTTTTCTTCTCTGATCTTTTCTTGATCGAAAATCTGAACTTTGAGTTTTTTGAACTTCTTCGCCAATCCCTCGACAATTTGGGCAATCGCAACCGGAGTCTTATCGTCTGCATTGCGATTGACCAGATCTCGCACCCAGAAAACGCTCGAACAAATCGCTTCCAATTTCTCAAGGAGAGGCAAATCTTTTCGAGTTAGCCCAATCAGTCCTGCCTCTTCCATCAGCATAACGGGATTGTCTTTGAGCGACTGTCCTTTGAGTTCTAAAAAAGCGTAGTTTGTCAGGAGGATCCCTTCGAAAAAGCCCCGTATAAGATCTTCCCGGGTTACTTTTTTGAGGGTTGGGAGTAAAAAATTGACTTTCTTCGATTGCTTTGCCCGTGCTAGCCTGACGGCGGTGGCAAAGCCTCTCCGGATTGTTTCAGGAGTTGCCGATTCTTCTTTGCCAAGGCCTAATAGAAGCATTCTCGCCTCTTTCTCGCCTTCTGGGTAGAGAATGGCTGTCTCGCCCTGTTTTCCCTTAAAATCGCCGTCTTTTAAAACATTAGTAAAAATTTTCTTTAACGCGCTAAAATCGGCGGCCTCGCGCGCCTCTCCTTTGCCTTCCCAAAAAGGAAGGACCAAAAGATCGGCATTAGATCTACCCTTAAGATCCGCAGCAGGAGTAACCTTCAAAATGGGACCTCATCATCATAGGTTTCTCCACCCGGCGCCGTCTGCATCGGATTTTTCATATAGGGATTGACTGGAGGGGATCCGTCTTGTGCTGAATGAGCAAGGGGGGTTGCTGGGCCTTGGCCTACGGGGGACCCTTCGCGCTCCGGTTTACCAAATGGGCTGAATTGGATATTCGATGCCCAGATCTCCAGAGAAATCTGCGGTTTTCCTTCTCGGTCGTTGAAAATTTCTGGCTTTTGGAATTCTCCAAAGGCGACGATAGGGCTGCCTTTCTTCAGGTGGGGGATCATCTTGTCAAATTGTTCTCCCCAGATCGTCACACGCCACCAAATAGTTACATCGGAGCCGCCTTTGCGAGAGCGAGTCGCCACGCGCAGCGTCGTCACTTTTTTGCCGTTCGATGTAAAGCGCACTTCTGGGTCAGCGCCCAAGTGCCCTGCGATATTTACAAAATTCACGAAATACCTCCAAGGATAATATGGAACCTGTTTAACCTTCTCTCCCCCTTGACCCGATAGGGGGAGAGAAGGTTAAACAGGTTCC
>CAZFWE010000026.1:6315-11345 GCA_964522685.1 uncultured bacterium
CCTGCCATATTTCCAAAATTCACTAATTACCTCCAAGGTTAAACAGGTTCCATATTATCCTTCTCTCCCCCTATCGGGTCAAGAAAAGTCTTTTCTTAACAGCAACAGCAGCTGCTTGGAGAGCAGGTGGTGGCAATTTCAATCAAAATGCCGTTAAAGTCCCGGACATAGGCGACGGTTTGGCCCCATGGCTTGTCTTCCGGAGAGGCGATCAGCTCGGCGCCCGATTTGACCGCATGGTCAAGCGCTTGAGAGACGTTTTTGGCAGTCAAAGAGATTTCGCAGCCTGGCAGTTCTTTGGGAGTGATCGCGTGGAATTCCTTCCCGAGATTTTGCCTTGCAAGCTCGTACGAAGCAAAGGCGAGAGCCGTCGAGCCGGTCTCCATCTGTGCGTATTGGCATGACGGATCGATAAAAGCTCGTTCCAGCCCAAAGGCCTTCTCGTAAAATTCGACCGTTTTAACAACATCTTTGACGTAGAAAATCACATGTCCTAATTTATTCATTACTTTCTCCTTCTCTTAATACTTAAAGCTCAAAGTTTACGACTATACACAAATGAACTCAAAAGTTGGGATTTGGCAAGGAAGCGGCGCAAATTTTTGTCTCCAGAGCGAGTGACCATTGCCGGCAAGCAAGGCGCGAGTGAGGACCAAAAATTTGCTGCCAAGCTGACGCTGCCAAAAACCAACTTTTGAGTTCATTTGTGGATAAGTCCTGTATGTTTCAACCAGAACCAGTTCTTAAAAAAAAGAAAAATCCCGGCTAGCACCGCAGGAATGCTGAGAATTTGACCCATCGTCAAAACAGAGGAAAGAAGATGGCTCTGCTCTATTTTCCAAGATTCGACGAAAAAGCGAAACCCAAAAACAAAAATTAAAAAAATTCCTGTTAGTTTTCCCTGAGTCATGAGGTATTTCACGCGAAAGCTAAGCTTCCAAAGGAGGGCAAATACCAGAGCATAGAAAAACGCCTCATACAGTTGCACTGGATGCCTAGGAATGGGCGAGCTTTGATCGGCGGCATGGCCGAATACAACGGCCCAAGGAACATCAGTCACCGTTCCTAAAATCTCCTGATTGAAGAAATTGCCGATCCGAATAAAAACAGCAGCGAGCGCCGTGGGCACGCATATGAAATCGAGCAAGTGAAGCCAAGTGAGATGCCTGGCCTTCGTCTTATAACGATGGATAAAAATTCCTAGAGCAATCACGATCGCGATCGCTGCCCCGTGACTGGCCAATCCCCCTTTCCAGATTTGCAAAACTTCTAGAGGATTGCGCAGATAGTCCGAGGGGCGTTCGTAAAAGAAATAGTGGCCAAGCCTAGCTCCTAGAACAGTCGCTACGACCATGTATACCGTCAACCGATCGGCTAAGAAGACAGCCTGTTTTCTCAAGCTCAAAATTGCATGAGGCTGCAGGAACTCGAGCTTTAACCTCTTGAGGGCTTGCTGAGGATGAAGGCTACAAGCGGCAACCCTAGCCTCTTTTCTGGGCAATTTCGTCTCGGCTGGTTCAGTGGAGACAAGCCATTCGTTGAGAGCGCAACATAAAGGCTCTTTGCCCTTCTTCGCCACTTCAGAAAATTGGGGATTATTCCAGTCCCCTATGAGCTCTCTCGGCTCAAACACAGGCCTGGCCAAGAAAAATCTTTCCAAGATCCCGACAAACACGGGAAAGCCGATGATGAATCCCAAGGCAAACAGAAGACCGTACCAAAGAACCGGCATGCCAAGCCATGGAACGAGGAAGATCTCCGGATTGGGATCCCAATAAAAGGAAGCAAAGAGTATCATAATAGACAGTATGGGAACAAGCGATGTTTAAAGTCAAAATTTATACAATCGGAAAATGTAAAGAAGCGTGGCTTCAGGAGGCTCTCGCTGAATATGAAAAACGTCTTTCGCGTAAAATGGAAATCGAATGGATTTTGGCTAAAAACAATACCGAGCTCGCTGAAAAACTCCCTCGCGAAATCCCTTGGATCTCTCTTGATGTGAAGGGGGAGCTAATCGATAGTCCCTCTCTTTCTAAAAAACTTCTCAAAAATTCGCGGCTTCATTTTCTCATCGGAAGCGCGGAAGGCATCGATCTGGGACTTCTCAACAAAAGCGCTTGGCGATGGAGTCTCTCTCCTCTTACTTTCACGCATCAAATGGTCCGACTTCTCCTCTTGGAGCAGCTCTACCGAGCCCTCGAAATCGACGCCGGAACTTCCTATCATCGGTGAAAAACTCTATTGGCTCTTTGCCAATTCGCGGTTAACACGGAAATAAAGCATGGCGCCATTGATCAGGGCCGAGCCGACAGCGACGTCGATGAAGCCATGCCAAAGATTGGGAACAAACCGCATCACAACACCGAGCGCCATCATGGAGCTAATCAATATCCAATAACTCTTCGGATAGGCGTCAATGAACTGGATCGGCGTTGGCAAAAAAAGAATCCGTTTTGAGATCCTTTGGACAGTTCTGGAAAGGACAAAGCGCCCTTTCAAAAATCCGATGAAAAGCCCTGCGGCGATCGCCCACAATGCAACATCCTTGTCGGGAAGATCACTTAAAATCTTGAGACCTTTGTAGAGCAGCAAGATGCCGGCGACAGCCCAAATTAAACCTGAAATTGAAATCCACGCGCGATGACTCATAAATCCTCATAGATAAAATATCACTCCAAGCTAACATAGCTGACAAATAATTGCTATTCTCTTACAATTTGGCTATTTAAAACCTAAAGGCTAGTCATGAATATTTCTCTTGCGTTCATCCGGATCTTTTTTTTCGTTTTAAGCATTTTCTTTTTGACCACCTACATGATTACAGGACCGAATGGATATTCGAGAGGCGATTTTGCGTTCGGAATTCTTCTAGGCTCGATTCTAGGGTTAGCACTCATCGCTTTTGACATGCTTTTCAAACGGTTTAATCTGCGCGCTTTCAACATCGCGATCGTCGGCTTATTTTTCGGCTATCTCATGGGAGAAGCTCTCATTCTGATCCTATACGGAATTTTGGATATCAGCTCCGCCACTATTCATCTCGATCACAGGCTCCTTGAGATCATCCAGATCTCCATCTATCTCTTCGGCATCTATCTCGGAACTCTGATGGCTCTTCGTTCTTCCGATGAATTCTACATCAGCGTTCCGTTTGTCAAATTCACCCAGGCCGTCCATAAAAAAAGAGACCTCGTTGTCGATATTTCGGTCCTTTCCGATGCGCGCATTCTCGATCTAGCAACATCAGGACTGATCGATAATCAGCTCATCATCCCGCGCTTTTTGATCAAAGATCTTTACGCGCAAGCGGAAGTCTCCGATGAAATCATGCGAAATAAAGCCAAGCGAGCCCTCGATGTCGTGAAAAAACTCGAAGCGATCGTTGAGCTCGAACTCCGCTATAATGACACCGATTTTCCAGAAGTGAAAGACGCTCTTTCGAAAATGGTCCGTTTTGCAAGATTGCTCGATGCAAACGTTTTAACTGCGGACATCAGCCGCATTCAAATGGCTGCCATCGAAGGGGTCCGCTTTGTCAATATCCATGCTCTATCCAATGCGTTGAAGCCACTCATGCAAGCGGGCGAGCAGATCAAAATCAAAATCCAGCGCTACGGCAAAGAACCTCGGCAAGGCGTAGGCTACCTAGAGGATGGCACAATGGTTGTCGTCAATGGCGGTGGCTCTTACATCGGTGAAGTTGTAGATGCGCAGGTCCTTTCTGTCAAACACACCTCCTCGGGCCGGATGATCTTCTGCAATGTTCTCGACGGTGAAGGCAATTTTCATCACTACGAGGATCACGATGACCAATAGCGTCCCTGGTAACGTCCAAGGGATTGGCAACGACATCGTCGAGATTTCCCGCATGCGGCAGAGCATCGAGCGGCATGGGATTCATTTTCTCAACCGCCTCTTCACCCAGCAAGAGCAAGATTACTGCTACAAATTCCAAGACCCCGTCCCCCACCTTGCCGGCCGTTTTGCCGCAAAAGAAGCGATCGCAAAAGCGCTCGGAACCGGCTTTGGCGCCCAGCTAGCCTGGCACGACATCGAAGTCCTGAATGATAACCTAGGAAAGCCCACGGTCCACCTCTCCTCCGCAGCGCAAAAACGATTTCACAATCCCCGCCTTCTTGTCTCCATCAGCCATGGAATCGATTACGCCACCTCAGTAGCGATTTGGAGTAATTAGAGCGAAAAGGGAAGCAAATAGCTGATGATCACGCTATTGACTTGGGCGGGATAGGCTTTTGCGAGAACCCGCCTTGCGTATTCGAAGCGAAGCGTGCCCCAGACACCGATCCGATAGCCGTAGCGAATCCCTAAATCGATCGATTTGCAGCGAATCTTGGCATAGCCGTTGAAATGGTTGATGTAGACGTGCGTATGCCTCCCATAACCATTGTCTCCGTACGCATAGAAAGCAAGCTTATGCTGATCGTCGTAGTTCGTCTCAAAAGCGAGCGTCGCGCGGACCCAAGGAGACCCTCGATTGGCCTGACCGATTGCACCAAACCCCCAAAGCCGCATGAGCCAAGAGTCTGACGCCTCGAATTCCTTCCCGGCTGAAAAATTGACCTCGAAATCGGCGTTCGCCCTCGACGGACAACTAATGTCATGCAACGCGTAGGTAGGGGTGATGCGAAGATTCGCCCCGGTGGAAAGGCTCACTCGATCGCCGATGATGTCGTCAAGCCAAAGATATCTCGCCTGAATGGCCACTGTGCGAAAATTAACATTCTGCTGCGTCGTATCTGCAAATTGCAGATCGGCATCGATTGCCCATTCGGGAGAAGGGGAAAAATCGAGGCCGAAATAGATGAGATTGACATTGAAAGGATAGGTGAGTTGAGGCCTTCCTCCTTGCACTTTGGTAAAGCGGCTGTATGAATAACTGCTGAGCAAATGAAATTCATACACGTCGCCAAACCACGGCTGCAGCTCTAGAGCTGATCCGGATATTGCGAAAAAGAGAAATAGACCTCGTTCGAAACTCCATTTACTTGCCAAAATTGCTATTTTTGGCA
>CAZFWE010000027.1:0-11330 GCA_964522685.1 uncultured bacterium
CAAAATTTTTCGAAAAATCTGCTCAAAAATCTTCCATTTTTTCAAGCAAAGCGAGTTTCGAAAGAGGTCTATTTTAAAATCCATATTGGATCATCAGTATTGGAAAGAGATTTCGGCTGTTTAGGACGCAAGAAGCATTTCTCTCATAGACTCTTTCATTGTAATATTTTGCCTCCAGGCCGACCCCATAAATGCCGCCGAAATACCAGCCCGATTCGAAGAGGGTGGTGATGATGCCAGCTGCTGTATGGCCGTGATGGAAGAACTCGTAGGCGGCGACGATGAAAAGACTATTGAGGAGAAGTGCTGTAAATGCAGAGGTCCGTTGTCCGATGTAGAAGTAGCCTGCCCCGGGAAGCAGTGCGTTGAGCGTCTGGGCGACGGCGACCGATTTTTTCTGCTGCCGATAACAGTCGAGAAGATCGTCGAGATAGGAACGGCTCGGAAACCCTTCTGCATAGGATTCTATCTTCGGAATATCGCCTGTTCGGAGCGCAGAAGAGATTTGGACTTTCTCGGCGGTTTCGGGATAACTTTTCTGCATCAGTTCTAAGATCCTCTCTTCTTTTTCAGGAAGGTCGAGTTCTCGGTAGCATTCATACAGAATGAGCAATAGGTCGTGGTAGGCAGGGAATGTCTTGTCTACGTTGGCAAGTCCGGTTTTATCAAATTCACAAACGGCCTCATCATACCTTTTTGCGAGAAAATAGCAGAGGAGGATGTCGTATTGAATTTCGAGTTTTCGATGAGGATCTACTCTTGGGACGAGGATTTCCGCGCGCTTGTAGGTGGAGATCGCGCGGTAAAGGTCTAGCTCTTCAGCGAAAGCTTTTGCAATGATCATTTCGCGGCCCCAATCGGTTGTCTCTTCGTTTGCATTCAAAGGAGGAAAGGCGCTCGCCAAACTGGCAAAATGACGGTCTTGAACTTGATAGTCGATCCGCGGATTGATCTTGTCGGGAACGCGGTAGCAGCTTGTCAAAAAGAGAATCAAGAAAAGAAATACTTTATTAGACCTCTTTCGAAACTCGCTTTGCTTGAAAAAATGGAAGATTTTTGAGCAAATTTTTCGAAAAATTTTGAGAGCATATGTGAACATATAGTCGAAAAAGATGCCAAAAATGGCAATTTTGGCAAGCAAATGGAGTTTCGAAAGAGGTCTATTCATCATCAATGGTTTTGATCAGTTCCATAGACTCGTTATAATTATTTTCAAGGAACGGAGTAGAGGTTTGATCGCGGAAAAAGGTTTCTTCGTGTTTGGTAATACGTCTCATATCGTCAAGCGAGGCGATGATGTGGGGTCGGAGGAAAATGACGACGCTATTGTTGTTGATGGAAGTATTGTCTTGCGAAAAGGCAGCGCCGATTAACGGGAGGCTTCCAAGACAGGGGATGCCGGTTTTTAGCTTGGTGTTAGAATTGTTGACGATGCCGCTTAAGATAAGGAAGTGATCGTCCGGTACATGGACTGTTGTCTGCATCGTCACTTTGCTGGTCGTAATGCCATTTAAGTTGCTGGGAAGACCGTTCTGGTTGAAGGTGATCTGCTGGTTTTGGGCGTTCCCCACTTGCTGCGTCTGATCGAGTTCGATGTCCAGGGTGACGATATCGGAATTGCCGAGGACGGGTGTGATCGTCAGATTGACGCCGATATCGCGGTATTCGATGTTGGTTGTCCCAATCGTTGCGTTCGCTCCCGCAGACGTGCTGCTATTCGAAATAAAAGAACCGGCAAACGGGATGTTGGATCCTTGGAAGATTGTCGATGTGCGGCCATCTTGTGTGAGAATCTTCGGCGTCATGACGATCGTTGTCTCGGAGTCGACTTGGAGCGCGGCCATTAATGAGCCGATGCTCAAATAAGTGTCGCCGCCATGGCGGATCACTTCTCCAATCACTCCGAGATCAAAGCCCGGGCCGATGATATTGACATCGCTTGGCACAGGAGGCTTGGTGGGTGTCACGTTGGACAGTCCGCTCAGCAATGGATCGGAGGTGGCGGAGTTCCCTCCGGAAGAGGATGCACTAGACGGCGCGATGTTGTTGATCTGTCCAGCGAACTTATTGCGGTATTGATACTGAGCGCCCCATTCTAGGCCGAATGTCAAGGCGTTGCTCAAACTGGTTTGGATCATGAGGATTTCGATGAAGACCTGCTTTAGCGGAATATCGAGGTTCTTGATCAGTTCTCGCAGGCGAGTCAACGTTTCTTGATCGCCGGAGCAAAGAAGAGAGTTTGTCACTTCGAGCCACTGGATCGAGTTGATCGAGTTGAGCAAATTTTGATTGACGGGAGCATTCGAGATGATCAAATCTTTTGCGATTTGGCGGAGAGCTCCTTGGATCTCATCGCCTTTATGGAATTGGAGTTTGTAGACCAAAAAGCTCGTGTTGTCGATCGCTTGGATTGTCGGCTCAAGAGGCCCGCCGCTCAAAGGCCCCGACGGCAAATTCGCAGGGATATCAAAGTCCTTGAGAAGTTCTTTCACTTGATCGAGTGCTTTGGGCGTTCCCGTGAATAGGAGAGACTGCGTTTTATCGACCCAGCGCATCGAAGTAATGGCATTGAAAAGATCATTATCGGAAAGACCGCTTTGTCTGAGATTATCTGCAAAATCATGCATCAGCTTTTCGAGTTCGGGGCCGGCGATCGATTGGGGCTTATAGACGAAAAAGTTGGAAGCCGATGAGGGTAATGGAGAAAGGGAGGAGACCTTTTCCGCTCCGAACCCGGTTACATCGAACCGTTCGACGAGAGCTTCCACTTTTTCCAGGGCCTCTTTTTCTCCTGTGAACATAAGGGAATTGGTCTCTTTCACATATTTCATGCTGCTAAGCGCGTTGACAAATGCTTTGTCGCTCGTTCCTGACTTTTTCAAATCGGCTGTCATCGACCGAAGCGAGGCAGTGATTTGAGGTCCGCTGGCGTTTTTGAGTTTATAGAGCAAAAATGTCGTTGCTCCGACATGCTGGATTGGAGCTGACTTCTTCGGTGGCACATCGATTTCTTTGACCAGCATATCAATTTTAGTCAATGTATCGGGCGGTCCAGTAAAAATGAGGGAATTAGTGGATTCGACGTATTTGACCGAATTGATCGATGTGAGAAGAGATGGATCTGCTAAAGCCGCTGCAGTCAAACTCTTCCCGACATCGCGCAGCGATTTTTCAATATTCGTGGCCGTCAGATGTTGCGGCTTGTACATATAGAAATTACTCTTTTGAGCGGCCCTTTCACGCGGATAATCGTATTTAGCGATCAGATCCTTGACTTCGTCGATGGCGGTCGGATCTCCAGTAAGAAGAATGGAATTAGTCTCTTTTACATACCGCATCGTTTTGATGATATCGAGGATTTTTATGTCTTTCAGCCCGGAAGATTGGAAGTTTTTTGCCAGATCTTCGAGATCTTCTTCGACCTCTTCGCCGGGGGCATTTTGCAACTTATAGATGAAATAGCCGGATTTTGCACTTGTTGCAATATCCAAAGTCGTAATCAAATCTTGGATTTTCTTCAGAGAGTCGGGGTCGCCTGTAATGAGAACCGTATTTGTCGATGGGACCCATTTCGCTGATTCAAGGCTTCTGATCATCGCTGGATCGGCTAGGCGATCCGATTTGAAGTGTTCGGTCAGATCTTTTAAAGAAGAGACGAGCTGCGGGCCTTTCAGCTGCACCGGCTTGTAATTTAAAAACTGATTACTCGCCGCCAGGTTCGATCCACTATCCAAAGACGCGATCAAATCTTGGATTTTCTTTAAAGACTCTGGACTGCCGGTAATGAGGATCATGCCCGTTGACGGAACCCATTTGGCCGATTCTAGGCTTCTGATCATCGCCGGATCGGTGAAAGGGTCTGATTTGAGATTTTCTGTCATATCTTTCAAGGAAGCGAGGAGCTGAGACCCTTTTTGATGCTGCGGTTTGTAATTTAAAAACTGACTGCTCGCCGCTGAATTTGTTCCGCTATCTAAAGACGCGAGTAAATCTTGGATTTTCTTTAAAGAGCCCGGATCGCCGGTAATGAAGATCATGCCTGCGGATGGAACCCATTTGGCTGATTCTAGGCTTCTGATCATCGCGGGATCGGCGAATTGATCTGCTTTAAGGTGCTCGGTTGTCTCTTTCAGCAAAGAGAGGAGCTGAGGCCCTTTTTGATGCTGTGGTTTATAATTTAAAAACTGATTATTCGTCGCCAAGGTATTTGTTCCGCCATCTAAAGGCGAGATCAAATCTTGAATTTTCTTTAAAGAGTCTGGATCTCCGGTAATGAGGATTGTTCCTGTCGATGGGACCCATTTAGCCGATTCTAGGCTTCTGATCATCGCAGGATCGGCGAATTGATCTGCTTTAAGGTGCTCGGTTGTCTCTTTCAGCAAAGCGAGGAGCTGAGGCCCTTTTTGGTGTTGCGGTTTGTAATTTAAAAACTGATTATTCGTCGCTAAGTTATTTGTTCCACCATCTAAAGATGCGATCAAATCTTGAATTTTCTTTAAAGAACCTGGATCTCCGGTAATGAGGATTGTGCCTGTCGATGGAACCCATTTGGCTGACTCAAGGCTTCTGATCATCATCGGATCAGCTAAACGATCTGCTTTGAGATGTTCGGTCAGATCTTTCAATGAAGAGAGGAGCTGAGGCCCTTTTTGATTCAGAGGCTTGTAATTTACAAACTGGCTGCTTGCAGCTATGCTCGTTCCTCCATCGAAAGAAGGGAGGACTTCCTGCAATCGCTTGAGGGCCATTTCCGGTCCTGTGAAGAGATATGAATTGGTCTCTTTGACGTATTTCATCCCTTCGATTGCCTGGACCATTCCCTCGTCAGCGGCATTCGATTTATCGAGCGTTTTTGCGAATGATTTTAAAGAGGATTCGAATTGAGACGAAGCGACGATGTTTAGTTTATAGACGTAGAAACCGTTTTTCATTTTCGGTTGTTTTCCATTTCCGTCAATCGTGGCCAATAGATCCTTGACCCGGGGAAATGTCCTTTCTTCTCCGGAAAATGTGATCGTATTGGTCGATGCATTGATCTTGGCGCTTTGCAATGTTGCGATCAGGCTCTGATCGGAACCGGAGCTTGCTTGGAGATTGGAGGCCATCTCTTCGATCGCCGTATAGATTTCTTTGGTAGTGCGCGAGATTGGTTGATAGACGAAGAAAGAGATTTTTTGGCTTTCCTCTGGCGATGCGACATCGAGCGCAGCGATGAATTCTTTCACCTTGTCGAGAGAGGTCTGCGAGCCGACGATCATGATGGAATTGGTTTCTCGGATCCACTTGACCGTCTCGAGCGTTTCCATGAGATCGGCGTCTGGGATTCCCGTCTGTTCGAGACTATCGGCGATCCCATTTAAGCCTGCGAGGATTTCCGAGCCGGTTCGATTTTCTAATTTGTAGACGAAGATATTTTCCGCTTTGAGCTTTCTTTCACCGGCTACCATTTTTTTCTGCGGCAGATCGAGAGTTTTTAAAATTTCGATCGTCCGATCGGCGAGTTCTGGCGTCGATACGATATAGATGTTATTGGAGAGGTTCGCAGGAACGAGGTGGTATGGATTTCCCGCTGCGATTGGGGTCATGAGCTGTCCGGCGATCTCAACCAAATATTCAGGCGCATTGAATTGCGCTGTAAATTGTCGGATGGAAAGGATAGTATGGGCGGAATCGAGGCTATCGATCAAGGTAGCCACTTTATCGACATTCGCTGTGATATCGGTCAAAATGAGTTGACGCGTTTCTACGGAGGTCTCCAACATGGCAGCTTTGGAGATCATCGATTTGATGATTGGGCTTATCGATTCTGGCTTGGCGTTTTTGAGGCGGAAGACTCGAGTGACCAAAGAAGATCCTCCTTCTGTTCCCCCTTCCATGACGATTTTTGAGAGTTGTTTCACATCGTCGTTTTTATAAATGACCAAGCTACCCTCTTGTTCAAAGATCGATAGATTGTGTATGCGTAGGATTTGGAGCAAGGTCGCCATCACATTTTCCGGCGTAATTGGCTCTTTGGACACGACCGTGACAGTAAAATTCAAATCTTGGTCGTTGAAAATAAAATTAGTATTGCAAATTTTGCGTGCGAATCGAATGTACTCGACAATGGAAACGGTATTGTAATTGATCGTATATCCGTTTTCCTCTTCGGGAGCGGGGGGCTTCTCTTTGGAAGAGTTGAAGAGGTTAAAAACAAGTTCTTCTTTTGCTTCAGGAAGTTCAACCACGTCGGCAATGTCTTCAGCAAAAAGCGAAGATGTGAAGAGGCAGAATCCAAAAAAGAGAAAATAGTTCATCAAGCTTTTATTATAACGCATCGCACACAAAGGTCGACCATTTCCGAATCGTAATTTACAGTTCATATTATTGCAATAGCTAGATCCCAGCGCGAGATCATCATACCTTGGGATCGC
This sequence comes from uncultured bacterium, assembly GCA_964522685.1. Lineage (GTDB taxonomy): Bacteria > Chlamydiota > Chlamydiia > Chlamydiales > SM23-39 > CAITMJ01. The sequence continues at coordinate 6,414 of CAZFWE010000027.1, forward strand.
AAAACTCCACAAGCTCTATGTTGAACGAGTCATTCCTGTCGTCGCAGGAATGGGAGAGAGTTGGTTACAACTGGCCACTATCCAGCATAGACAATATGGCGCAATTAGGAGTCGTATGCCGACCCTAAAAGATTCGGTGCAGCGATAAAACAGCGGATTGCCGCTTTGTTGGGCTCGTTTGTTGCGAGGCTAGGCGCTGCAAAAATCGCTCCGCTTGCGGCTGTGGCGAGAGAAGTAGCTCTTCCTCGTTTGGTGCTTCTTCGGATTTGAGAAAAGTCGTCAGAACCAGGGAGTCTCCCGAATGCCAGTTGTCTGCAGTTTCTAAGATTGTCGCATTCGGGTCTATTCCTAAAAGAGGATTCGGCGTCGATAGAATTCTCGCTTTTTTGCTTCCTTCTGCAATAGAGATTAATTTGCAAAAATCACAAGAAACGAAAGAAAGCGTGTCTTTATCTGGATTCAAAAGAAGCAGGCTGAGACTGAACTTTTGACGGATGGGATCTTCGAAAAGGGCATGGCTCAATCCATTTAACATTTTTATAGGATGAAGATTTTTTTTCCCATTGTGGAATGAATGTTGGATGGCCATTCGGACCATGCCGCGCAAAATGGATCCATAGAGAAGAGAAGTGACTCCTGGTTCATTGGGTTCTGCGAGAACAATGCAGAGCCGATTTTCAGGAAGATGGAAAAAATCGAGGTAGAAACCGCTAAGCGATATTCCCGCTTGGACGGCGATCCCCATTTCTACTTCCGGCCAGCGGGGCAATTTTTGCGGGATTAAGATCGCTCTTGTCTGCTGGATCAAGTCAAGGATTTCTTCGGAGACTTCTTCTTTTGACTCTGTAGTCTGGATCTGCCATGATTTTAGGGCCGACGAAATATCGGTGATGAAATCGACGATGTCCTGGTAGCGCATCTTCGGATCAGCTTGTAGTGCTTTCTCAATCAACCCTCGCAAACTCTTCGGCAGAAGCGAAAGGTGAATCACGCCGTGACTAAGGCGTCCTAAAATCAGCTCGTAGGCGATGATCCCGAGGGAATAAATATCGGACGGATAGGAAACGGACAAGGGATTTTCTTTCTGCTCGGGAGACATGTATACAGGCGTTCCGATGACTCTGCGGTTTTTCGAAAATATCTCGGCTTTTTCTCCTTGAAGCTGGGCGATCCCGAAGTCGATCACTTTGATGTCGCCGCTTTCGGTAATGAGGATATTTTCCGGTTTTAAATCGCGATGGATCACTCCGTGAGTATGTAAGTGACACAATGCGTACGCCACCTGCAAAATGATCTCTAGCGCGCGCTTATGGGAAAGAGACTTTTGCTGAATGAATTGCCGGAGCGAAATGCCTCGGATGAACTCCATGGCGATATAAAGGCCCTTTTCCCAAGCGCCCTGGCCGTATAATTTGACGATATTCGGATGATCGGTGATTCCGATGATTTGGGCTTCTTTCAAGAATCTAGTCACCATTTCTTGGTTGGCGATGAATTTAGGAGAGAGGACTTTGATTACGATCGGCTGTGTTGTTCCCGGGTGAAGGCCGAGATACAAATAGCTCATACCTCCTTTATTCAATAAGCTTTCGATCTTATAAGGGCCGATTTTTTTAGGCAGAGGTCCAGGCTTTGTGCCTTCGATTAGATCGGGAAGTGTAGTCTGTTTGTGAAAATCATCGTCGCGCATGCAAACATTTAAAAGAGTCTGGGAAAAAGAAGAAAGAAAAAAAAAGAACCCCCGCCCTTTTGTTCGGACGGGGGTTGAGAGGATTCCTACCCTTGGCTCTTTTAAAATTAGGTAGGAATTTGGTTATTGACTAAAGCGTTTCCTATTTGCGAGTGCATCTGATTGATCGATCCGAAGAATTTATTCAATGCGGCCTCTGTGCTCGCATCTTCCGCTTGGATCGTAACAAAGTTTTTCGATTCACCCGTTACTTCACTTGAAAACGTGTTGGATGCGTTGACTGCTATCTGCGCATTGTTATTGGGAACTGCCGCAGATCCATCCGTTGGAGGGCTAGAATCGAAGATAGCATTGAGCTGGTCGGTAAGCTCTTGGTCAGAGAGAGTTCCATCCTGGTTCTCCTGAACGAGCTCTCCAATGGTTTGACCCTGATCGTTTTGAATGTTGATGATCGGATCATAAACATCGGTGGTGAACGAACTATCGAGGCCGTTTACCGAAGGATGTGTATCAGCGTAGACTTTACCGCCGTAGAGCGCATACACAAAGTTTTCGGTATCTTCCGTGGTTCCATCTCCCGTTTCAAAGTCCGTGATGGATTGGTTCAGTGCCGTTGAATATTCATCCCATTCCGTCACATCATCCGATTCTCTGGCATGACCGCTCATTTCCGCTTGGAATTGGTCGTCCATACACATCGCGAAGAAAATCAGGACTGCCCAGATGGGGTCTTCAAATTCTTCAAGAAGTGTATCCAACGTCGTCGTGCGGTAATCTGCCTCCATGGCAAGAACATTATTATTGAGGTTCGCATAGAACGAATTGAGTTCGACGCTTTCGATATCTCCGTTCTCATCGTAGGTCACAGTGCTTTGGGCATTGACCAAGTACATGATGATATCTTGATCGTTGAATGGTCCCGATGAAGAGGGGTTCGTCCAATCATAATCAATGCCATCATAGGTATACATGATGTCGCCATTGTCAGCCGTCCAGAGGTTGGGATCGTTTGTGATATCAGGGTCTGCAAGGCATCGAAGAACTTCCTCGGAAAATACATTAGGGGGGTTTACCTGTTTCCAGGCTGCCGTTTCATCGTTAATCCATGCAGTTCTAGCATCCTCACCAGGAGGGTAGTACACCCCATTGGTGTCCGTATAACCATTGAGGTAAGCGTAATCGGACATTTGTCTCGTCCAAAGCTCAATCCCGCCATCGATCGTTGTTCCATTATCCGTTCCAATGAGATCGCCATTGTCGAGCAAGAAGTCTGTAATCTCAGGATCCATGAGGGGTTGTCCGTCCGCGCCATCAGTTACTGATAAATAATAGATGAAGTTCATCAAATTCATCATTCCTGTCGGGTCGGTCATTCCGGGTCCGGCAAGATAGGCATAATAATTGGTGAGGGCCGTTTCGATCTGGACATCCTGATCCGTTAAAATCCAATTGTTGATGTCTGGATCGGAAAGGTCTGTATAATTAGGTCCGTCAGAAGGAGGCAAAGGAGGGGCTGGAATCAGGTATTCATTCGTGTTCCCAGATGTTGAGCTACTTGCTGGCGCTGGTGGAGGAGGCGCTGCTGCTGGTGGGGGCGCTTCTGCTGCTGGTGGCGGTGGTGCCGCTGTCATCATGTTAGTATTAGAGCGAGTCGTTGCTTTTGCAGATGTTTTGATCTCAGCCTGTAGAGAAAGGGCCGCTGTCATTTTGCGAGTATTCGATCGGATGGAATTTACCGATGTCGACGAAGTCATCGAAGAAATTTCATCCATCGTAGAAATTTGATTCATCTGGCCCGACATGTTTTCGAGAACTTTTTCAATGACCGTATTATTTATTTGTTGTTCCGTATCAACGGTAGAATTAACATTTGAAATATTTTGAGTGTTTATTGTCATGTTAGTTCCTTTATCCTATTAAGTTGATTATTTTTTTATCTTTTATTGGGTTTTCTTTGTTGGCAATTTTCTTTTTTTCTTTTCGTTTTCTATACCCAGTTATTACTTCGGCAACAATATTGGCTTCCGAAGGAGTTAATCCAAGCGTCTCGCCGACGCTTTTCATTTGATTGTCGAGAAGGCTTCTCAGCGCTTTCCCTTGTCTGACGGCTTCTGCCCGATCTTCGGGGTTTTCAGATCCCAGGAGAGTCTGGAGTTTCAGGATTTCTCTCGTGATTTCGGTTTGGAATGCCCGAAGTTTTTCAGTGGTGACTTGGCTGAGGTCGCCGAAAGTATCTTGGAGTAATTTTAAGTGTTCATTATTCATATTATTAATTCTCCTTACTATTTATTTTATCATAATAATAATAATTTGTAAACTTTTCGTTAACCTGATATTAGCTATCAGCTGATTATTAGAGGTTTATGGCATTTATTAGGTGTTAATTAATTGGATTTTTTTGCAAGTATTTGTGTCTGAACAGGTTGCAACAAGTAGCTGAGAATCAGCGATTTTAGGATGAAATAATCGATTGGAAGCAGCTGGAATTAAGCTATTTGTGCTATCTACCTGAGAGTCAGCAATTTAGGGTCGTTCTGTTAGGCAGAGCGATTCCGGATTACTTTTGGGGGAGCGCCTTCGGTGATCGATTCCTTATCGATGATGATCTCTTGAATGGTAGGATCTGAGGGGACTTCGAACATGAGGTCTCGAAGGAGGCTTTCCGCAATCATGCGGAGAGCTCTGGCCCCCGTGCCGGTATCTTTGGCTTTTTTGGCCATGGCAAGGAGAGCGTCTTCGGTAAAGTCCAATTGGACGTTTTCTTCCGCAAACATCTGCTTATATTGCTTGATGATGGCATTTTTCGGTTTGATCAGGATATCGACGAGGTCGAGCTCGGTCAGTTCATTGCAGTTGGCAATGCTGTTGAAACGACCGACGAATTCGGGGATCAGGCCGAAAGCGATGAGATCTTCGGGCTCTACTTTGCCAAGGAGATAGTGGGTTTCATGCGTATCAAGGGTCTTTTTTGAGGCGTCGAAGCCGATCGTGCTTTTCCCGAGCCGTTTAGCGATCATTTTATCAAGATGGACGAAGGCTCCACCGACGATGAAGAGGATATTTTGAGTATTGACTTTGATGTATTCTTGGTTCGGATGTTTGCGGCCTCCTTTGGGAGGGACGTTGGCTACAGTCCCTTCTACGATTTTCAAAAGAGCTTGCTGCACCCCTTCGCCAGATACGTCGCGGGTGATCGAGACGTTGGAGGTCGTTTTGCGGATCTTGTC
>CAZFWE010000028.1:0-11268 GCA_964522685.1 uncultured bacterium
TTTTAGCTTGCTTGACGACGGCCATTTCTTTGGCTGCCGTTTTTGCAGAATACCTTCGGACTGAATTTCTCAAAGGAAAGAGTGGCTTTAGTTTCCCTTTAGCGTTGACGCTTACAGGCACAGCTCTGATGGCGAACCTGGGCTTTTCTGGGATCATGAAGATTTGGGGCCCGATTTTGGAGATCCTCTACCCGAGTTTGATCGTCCTCTGTTTGTTCAACATCGCGCATAAACTGTTTGCGGTCAAAACGGTCAAAACGCCTGTGTTTGCAGCTGTCGTTTTGGGATCAGTGGCCTTTATTTTTCTATAGCTTTGAGACATATTGAACCCACTTATCTTGTGTGAATTAAGTAGGCGCAATATAACGCCAGTTCGAATCGAGCCGTTCAAAGCGGCTCTTTTCAATCAACGTCACCGGCTTGCCCGCCTGTTTTAATTGGGCCTTGAAATGAACCCAATCTTCTCCATAGTCCAAAATTTCCAAGCGGATGAATTCTGTTGAATCGCAGAATTGCAAAATCTCTGCATTCCATTTTTTGAGGTCCGTTTCGAAATAGGGGCTTTTTGGGTGAGTCGTGCGCTGGATGTATTCAGGCCGGCGCATTGCGTAGGCAGTATAACGAGAGCGCATTAAAAGGAGAGCGGAACTAGGCTCTTTTCCGAGATGGAAAACCTCGCAGCATTCTTCGTAGATTTTTCCACTACCGCACGGACAGCTTTTCATCTAAATTGCCGTGAGCAGTTTTAAGAGTACTGCGATCGCCGTTGGCGCGCGTACACTCTTGAACCCCCAAAGCTTATGGAAGATGCTTACGACAGTCATGACGATGAGAGCCGGATAAATGAATTCTAGGATTGGGGAAATGAACGCCATGATCCCTGAGAACTGCAAGGTCGAAATGCAAAATGCAATGGCCAATGTGGTCAAAAGCGTAACAGCGGTCGGCAGTCGGTTACGAGAAATTTCATGTTTCAAGAAGTCGGAAAAAAGAGAGGTTAGAACGATCGCGGTAGTCAAGCAAGCAAGGATGACAGCAATACATACGACGGGCGCAGCAAAAGAGCCGAGGGCTTGTTTAGCGATGAATCCGAGCATTTCTTGCGGAGGGATGCTCGCAAGGAGAGGTGCGTACATAGATCCGAGCAAGACGAGCGCGAAATAAACAGAGGAAAGAAGGCCGGCTCCGACTAAAGACGATTTTAAGAAGATCGGCAAGGAGGTGAATGAGGCGTCTGTATTTTTCTGCTTCAAATGCTTGATGACAAAGACCGAAAAGAAGAAGGCAGCCAAGAGATCCATGGTCTGGTATCCTTGGAGGATCCCGTTTTTGAAACTTTCCCAGCTTCCATGCAATTGGGATACGGGAAGATCAACCTTGCAAAGACCAAAGATTGCGATCGCGGCTAAAGAAACAAGAAGAAGGGGTGTTAAAATCAATCCAAGAAGTGAGATGATCCGGTTTTTTCGAAGGGTAAGGAGAAAGATCAGAGCGCAGGAAATAAGGCTGAATACCCAAAGTGTGGTGTCGGGGATAAGCAAGCGGAATGCTCCGTGTGCAACTGTGATGCACCTCGCCAAAACGCCGAAGGGTCCCATCAGCGACAGGGCAATGAGCGGAAACCAAAACGTCGCAGGTTTGCCGAGCCTACTAAAAAATGACTTTTGATCGCCATTGAAAAGAAGCATGACTAAAATGCCGAGAATAGGGACTAAAACGCCTGTGAGCAAAATTCCGAGGAAAGCGAGGAGGTAATGCCCTTCGCTCATCTGCCCGACGAGCAGTGGAAATACCAAATTCCCCGACCCGAAAAACATCGAGAACATCGCGAGGCCAGTGGACAATATCAAAAATTTATTTTTCATAGAAAAAATCCAACTTTTTTCGTCAATACTAGAGAGGGAGTTATTTTTATGAAAGAGAAAAAAATACGATGGTTCTAATTATTTTTGATAAAAAAGGGTGTGCGCGGTAGATTTCCCACTTTTAGGCGAGCATTGACATGGAACTGCCTATCTTCCTGAATGCATTAGAAGTTTTTCTTATTCATTTTTATGCCCGCTTGTGGGTTTGTTTTAATGCCGGGTGATTTTTCTACTACTAGTTGGTGCGCATTTGCCGCGAAAGTTCCAGAATCAGCGAGGATGGATTTTGCATTGAAAATGCATAAGGGATTCTCTTTCCAATCCGTAGGACAATCGACAGCGGCAGCGACCATTTTTAATGATGCGTATCGAGAAACCCAGGCCCGTCTCAAAGAGATCGAAGCTGCAGCCAAGGAGGAAGAATACTGATAAATTTCTAATTAACAGATAGTTCTTCGAAGCAGATAGCTCCTAAAGGATTCATGGAAAAGCCTGAGACGTGCGGCTGGACGAGAACGGGGAAGGACCAATGGAAAATAGGGGCAATGGGCATTTCGTTCATGAGGATGCCCTCGGCTTCTTCCAGAATCTCCAGTCTTTGATTAGGACTCACTACTTCTGAAGAGGCGTCGAGAAGTTCGGCGAATTTCGCCGAATGCCAGTGGGAGTGATTTTTTGCGTCGGTCGACAGGCGAAATCGGTTGAGAAGCGCGAGCGGATCGCCATAATCCGCGGACCAAGCGAAGAGCCCCATCTGATAGGATCCGTCGGCCGCCTTCGCGAGGAGAGATTTGAAATCGATTGTTTCGAGATGGACTCGGATGCCAAGAGCCTTGTGCCATTGGTCTTGCAAAGTTTGCGAAATCCGGTAGTTGAGCTCGAAAGGCCAAAGATGGAGAGTGATCTTAGGTAAACTCTCGATAGAGAGGTCCAGTTCCGAAAGCGCTAGATCGAGATATTCTTTCGCTTTTTCTACATCTCCATCTTGGATCCAAGCCTTGGATCGTCCCTGTTTTAAGATGGAGGGGATAGCGCTGAGGCCCGGTTCATCGTCGAGAAGCGTAATGTGTTCGATGATCTCGCACCGGTTGGTTGCAGTTGCGAATGCTTTCCGTAAATTGACATTTTGAAAAAGGGGCGATTCGGTGTTGAAGGCGCAGAAAAGGCTGGCGGCCACAGGCTGGATCTTGAGGAGATTTTTCTGTTTGAGTTCTTTGAGATGGGCGAGAGGGATTTGGGAAAAGGGAGTGCCGATGATATCGAGATATTCGCTTGCGTACATGTGGAGTGCGGAAATTTCATTATCGATCATCGTGATCTCGATCGCATCCAAATGTCCTTTTTTTTCCGAATAATAGGGGTTTGGTCGCAACTTCAATTCTACCTGGCGATTCCACAAATCGAGGATGTAAGGACCGTTGTAGAGATCGGAAGAATAGGGGACGAGAGCTGTCGTTGCTAGGATCTGGAGAAAGACAGGGCAAGGGCGTTCAAGAGTGAACTCGATTGTTTTTGCGTCCAAAGAGCGGATGCCGACATTTTTTAGAGGGACATTCCCTTTTTTGCATTCTTCTGCATTCTTGATGCAATATAAAAGGTGGGTGCGGGGAGCGGGAAATTTCGGATTGATGAGGTCCAGAAACGTCTTTTCAAAATCAGAGGCTAAGACCTCGCTTCCATCCGACCATCGATGATTGCCGATGCGAAAAATGTAAGTCAATCGGTCGGGGGAGGTCTCGTAGCTTTCCGCCTGTGCAAGGCTCACTGTCAGGTCTGAATTCAGCTTTGTAAGTCCTTCATACAGCATCGAGATGACAGCTTGGTGGGAAGGATCGGATACCTTTCTTGGATCCAGCGTTGTCGGTTCTCGGGAAATGTTGATTCGGAGAATCTTTTCTTTCTTTTTCATCTCGTTGGTCCGATCCGGCTGGCAAGAGAGGAGCGCTGCATATATAAAAGCAATGAAAAGAATCCTCTTTTGCATCCCGTGCATTTTACAGCAAAGGGGTGTTTCTTTCCAAGAGCCTTCCAAGTGCCTTCAAGTTGTCAAATTATCTTTCCTATGTTATCTAGTAAATGATTAACCCAAAGAGGCGTTATGGTTCACCCCATGCTTGCACCGATTACGGCGATCATCGCCGGTGTGATTATTTTAATTTACCCAAAAATTCTCAATTGCGTCGTCGCTATCTATTTAATTTTGAGCGGCGTAATTGTCCTCTTTGGTTCTTAAAGACGATCTCTGGGTCTCTGAGAATAATTTTAGTTTCCAATTTTCTCCTTGAATAAAATGGTTAATATTTTTTGCAATTGATTTATATTCGAATTAATAGCATAATTATATCCGAAATAACAAACAAACTTAAGTTGGAAAGGAGAATTTTATGAACGTCAACAATAATAATTTGAATGCTCAGCATGTTTCGCTGTTTTTTCCAGTCAAATCATTCTATGAATACGTGAATGGTGGCGAACAGTCTGGCTGCTTGTCTGTAGTAAAAAAAGCTTTGAATGTCGCATTGCCGATCATTGGCTTGGTGAATCTTCTGATGCTTCCATTTATCGCGGCCTATAACTGTTTTTTCACGAGTAATCTTCAAACTAATCCAGAAAATAACTCAGCAGATGCTGTATTAAATCCTACGGACCTACCGATACTTTTTGGAGACGTAGCTCCGTTTCCTCCCGCACGTTCACACGCGCAGAATGCTTAATTTAGGTCATTCCAAAATAGTTAAAACGCGTCCCCTTTAGGGGACGCAATTTTCACACAAATAACATCTTCTGAAATGTCAAATTAAAATTTTATATTTGAATGAATTGTAATATCATTTTTTTCGATTGTTTTATATTATAATTAATAACATAATTATTAATGAAAAAGTTTCAAAAATAAATTAGAAAGGAGAGTTTTGTGAATATCAATTTTAATCCGAATCAAACTGAAAATTTTGCTTTGCAAGATCAAGAAGCAGGCAACAAGCTTTCGCTGTTTTTTCTGATCAAATCATTCAATAAAATTGTGAACGGCGGCGAGCAATGTAACTGCTTGTTTGTAGCAAAAAAAGTTTTAAATATCGCCTACCCGATCATCGCCCTAATCAATCTTCTGATTCTTCCATTTATTGCGGCCTATAACTGTTTCAAGGCCAGTCCAGAATTGAAGAATGAAACAGCAAATGACGTAGTCGGTGATAGCCAAAACCTATTGCTGATTTTTGGAGATCCACTAGAAAATGATGCTCGAGCCCGTCCTGCAAGGAAAAATTTGGACGCTTCTAAGAAAGAAAATCTCGTTGATGGTAACACTAGAGAGAAGCTGGCTGGTGATGCGCCTATAAAAGATGAAGGATCTCTGGGCGATGTAAAGAATGCTTCTGAGAAAGAAAATCTCGTTGGTGGTAACGCTGGAGAGAATTTGATTGGTGGTGCTCCTGTAAAAGATGAGGAAGCTTACGATGTTCTAGTCGAGCCGCCTCTTCTTGCCCAAATAAAATCCGAATCCTTTCCGGCAAGTTTGGATGCAGCAGGTCAGATTGAGCTTCTCAAAGAAGAAGCGAAAAAAGCGCCTGCTCCTCCCGCAAGGAGAAATTTGAACGCTTCGACCTCATCATCTAAGCTTGAGGCTCGCAACGAAGCGCCTGCTGATTTTTTGGCAGATCACCTTTTTGAGTTCTTCAGCGGTCAGTGATTATTCCAAAATATTTGAAATGCGTTCCCTAAAGGGGACGCATTTTTGACACAAATCACATCTCCCAAGTCATCAAATTAAAATTTCTCTTTGAGTGAATTGTTGTATTGTTTTTTTTATAATTGTTCTATATTCATTGTTGGTGACATAATTCCTTCTGAAAAAAGTTGAAAAACTAAATTAGAAAAGGGAATTTTATGCAACCAACAAGCCTTCGTCCGAATTCAGCTGATTTGTCGGGCCAAAAGATAGACAAAGAGACAGACAGCAAGCTTTCGCTGTTTTTTCTGATCAAATCATTCAATGAAAGCGTGAACAGCTGCGAGCGATGTAACTGCTTATCTTTAGCCAAAAAGGTTTTAAATATCGCATTGCCGATCGTCGCCTTGGTCAATCTTCTGATTCTTCCATTTATTGTGGCCTATAACTGTTGTTGTGCAAGTAACGGGTCTAAGCTGCAAATAAAGAGTACTCCAGAACCGACGGATAAAACAACGGATGCTGCGACGAAGGTGTTCCCAAAAAAAGAAGCAAAAACTCAGGATGAGAAAAAAATTGAGCAAGAAACCGTCCAAGAAAGAGCAGGTGAATCTGATGAAGCTAATCGCACCCCATCTCTCGTCACCACAACGAGCCCTGAACTTGCTCCAGCACCTCAAGTTGTGGTTCCCAAAGAAAAGGTTGTCAAACAAGACGAGCCTGCCGTCACCGCAACGAACCCTGAACCCGCCCCAGCACCTCAAGCTGTGGTTCCCGAAGAAAAGGTTGTCAACCAAGACGAGCCTGCTGTGACCACAACGAGCCCTGAACTTGCTCCAGCACCTCCAGCTGTGATTCCCGAAGAAAAGGTTGTCAACCAAGACGAGCCTGCTGTGACCCCAACGAGCTCTGAACTTGCTCCAGCACCTCAAGTTGTGGTTCTCGAAGAAAAGGTTGTCAACCAGGACGAGCCTGCTATGACCCCAAGGAGCCCTGAATTTGCTCCAGCACCTCCGGCTATGATTCCCGAAGAAAAGGTTGTCAACCAAGACGAGCCTGCCGTCACCGCAACGAACCCTGAACCCGCCCCAGCACCTCAGCTTGGGGTTCCTGAAAAAGAGATTTCTGCGATGGATAAATTCCTTACGTTCGAGCCCTCCAAGCCCCTTCCATCCCCACACTCAAAAGACGATTTGATCGGAATTTTTATAGCTGGGAAGTCCAACCCCGTACCTCCAACACGCTTAAAGAGCGCCTCAACAGGATACTTGAGAGCTGGCAAATCGATGAGCAATGTCAATGTCGGTACTTCGCACTCACCAGGGGGGACTAACACTAGGAAAGAAGATCCAAATCTCTCTTTTGCGGGTCAAGTTTGGGGTCAAGCTCAAAATTTAGGGCGGGTCCTCGGCGTCATAAAAGAGTAACCTTGATGGTTAACAGCCAAATCGAAGAGATTTGGCTGATTTTTATCTCTACAGCACCAAAAAAATTTAATAATCGATCGTGAATCGAGTCGTTAACCCTTGCAGGCTGATAAATCCGCTGTTGATCCACGTCTCTTTTGGATCGCTAGGAGCTCCTAACGTCGAATGGTAAACCTCTTGCAGATTCGTCCATGCATTGAACTCATAGCCGACAAATAATTCCGTCCGCTTATTCGTCCAATTCTTTTGCCAGGAAGGCCCGATCAAAAGCTGCACATTGCCAGTGGCCCGAGTGTCTCGGTAACTGGCCTTTCGGATAGGCAGAGTCGAGTTGTACCCTGCTGCGAGCGCTGTCGTCGTCTGAGAGCTTCGGTTGTGGTAAGGACCCATTACTCCAGCCAAAGTTGCTTTAGTTGTCAGATAAATATCATTGGTCCAGAACCAATCTCCCATCATTCCAAAACGAAGGCCGCAACCCCAATAATCCCATGTGTTTCGCACGCGCCCTGTGCTATTAAAGCTGTCGGACTATCGGATCGTCCAATTTTGGTCGAGCCATGCGGCTGTCAAGCCGGCGATCATTCGAACTCGAAGATGAGGATTTGGGCTGAAAAACCGATCGATGTAGAAGTCTGCGACGTTATAGTTCAGGTGGAGAGAGCTTTTTGCAGTATTCAATGGTCCCATAAGAGGAAGCGGCCATGCGCCTGTGAGAAATTGCGTAGAAGAAGGAGGTGCTGATGCGCTATTTTCTCCACGCGAGGTTAATCGAGTATACGATGCCCATACTTCCCAATATCTTGGCGCTCGAAAAAAACTTTGAGTAATTCGAAATCCAGGATCGATATTATAGGAGCTCGTTTTATACTCTCCCTGCACTGCGTTATTTGCCGGTCCCCAAGCGGGCTGGTTCATTTTTTGCGCATAGATCAAATCGCTTTCAACTGTTGACCAGTAAAGAAATTCCAAATGACTAGAGGAAACCTGGCAATTGCGACGGAAAAGATCGAGATCGCAGTCATCCGGGGAATCTTGTACCGGGCAATAGTCCAGATTTTTACAAGGCGGTTCCGAAGCACCGAAAGCAGTTGCAAATGCCAATAGAGAGAGAAACGACCACTTCATTTGAAGTCTCCTTTTTTCTATTCAACATAAAAAAAAGTCTATACTTTGCCAAGCTTAATTTTTTATCTTAACCCGGGAAAGATTTCGATGAGGCCATTCGCAAGGGATTGGATGGAAATCGCCGCCAAAATCAAGCCGCCGACTCGGTTGATGATGTTAATTCCTGCTTTGCCGAGAATCTTCTCCAAATTGCTCGCAAAATAGAGCAAAATTCCCATCGATAACGCAACCAGGCTGCAAGAGGCCGTGATCATAAGCTGATTGAGAAGACCGGGGTAGATATTGACGCTTACGATGACTGCGCTGATCGCTCCCGGGCCGGCGATGATCGGGATCGCAAGGGGAACAATCACTGACGAAGCGGTGCGTTTCTCCTTTTGTTCCTCTGTGGTCGACTTGATCGCGCTTTCTTCCGCATTCAACATCGAAAAAGACATCAACAGCAAAACGAGCCCTCCGGCAATTTGAAATGCCGGTAATTGGATCCCGAGAATCATGAGGAGCGGAATTCCAATCCATGTGATCATGATAAGAATGATTCCGACTGCAAAAGCCGTTGTAATTCCTGCTCGCCGTTTTTCGGGAACAGTCATATTTTGCGTAATTCGCAAAACCGCCGGGAGCGCCGATAAGGGATTCGCAATCACCAAGAGAGCAATGAAGTGGTTGACAAATTGGGAAGAGTCCATAAACCTCAAATTATATATCAGCCAATAAATTTACAACATCGCTATAATTCAAGTATATACAGAGGATATCAAAGGGTTGAAGGCAATTGCTCTCTTGAACGAGTGCCAAATTCCCACGATGGCTACGGCGATATTCGATCTCAATCAAGTCCTGCTTGCTGCGAGTGCGAAAGCGAAATACATCGCTCCTTACTATTCGCGCATTTGCGAAGAGGATAGAGAGGGTGCGGAAATTATGAAAGCCATGCTGAGGCTCTTGCATCGATACCAGTATTCGTCGAAAATTATCGCCGTGTCTTTACATTCGCCGGAACAAATCCAGGAATGTTGTGAAATGGGAGCTCACGCGGTGACTTTAAACGAGAAAGTATTCTGCGAATTCATCGAAGATCATCCGCAGATAGTCAAAAATATAGATCGTTTCAATCGCGACTGGAAAGAGTCGAAGAAAAGCCAGTCGTTAATTTTTTGAATGCGGGAGGAAGCGGGGATTCAATTTTCAGAAGCTTCCCCGTGAACGGGTGGATGAGTTCCAGATGGCGGGCATGGAGGCACATGCGGCGGATTGGATCTTCGCCCGATCCATATCGCGCGTCACCAAGCACAGGGTGACCCGCAGAACTGCAGTGAACGCGGATTTGGTGTTTGCGCCCGGTTTCAAGCGTCAGCTTCAAGTAGGTGTATTTCGGTGAATATTTGAGGACTGTAAAATGGGTAATCGCATTTCTTCCTTCTTCCGATTCAACGACTTGTAAACTTTCCAATTCGAGAAGGCGGCTTTGCCAAGTCCCCTCTTTTTTCAGCATACGCCCTTCGACAATGGCAAAATAGATTCGCTTCAAATCATGTTTTTCGAAAAGCTCTTTGAGCCTTCCTTCCGCTTCTTTTCCACGCGCAAATAATAGGCATCCCGAAGTTTCTCGGTCAATCCTATGGACCGCGTAAATTTGGTCTGTTTGGTAATGATCTCGGAGCATCCCAAGAGCATGCTTCGTATGCCCGTCGTCTAAAGGCACGCTCAAAAGCCCCATTGGCTTATCGATCGCCACCAAATAGCGGTCTTCGTAAAGGACTTTCAATCCTGGAACGAGTTGGGGTTTGCAGTTTTCTTTAGAAGAAACCACTTGTCCGATCTGAAATTCTTCATTATCCCGCAAAATGGGCTTGCCGTCGATCGTGAAACGGCCAGCTTTTAGCCAATTTTGCAGCGTCCTTCGCGAGCTGTCGGGATACAGTTTTTTAAGGGCCTCGAGGGCCTTCATTGGGCGGGTCAAAGTATATCTCATGCGAATAGAGTACCTGAAGAGGGGAAACAAATCAATCGGAAGGAGGGCGCCGCAAAGTCTTTTTTTTAGAATGCTTCTGCTTATTGGCCAGCATCTTCTCTTT
Source organism: uncultured bacterium (assembly GCA_964522685.1). GTDB lineage: Bacteria > Chlamydiota > Chlamydiia > Chlamydiales > SM23-39 > CAITMJ01. The sequence goes on from CAZFWE010000028.1 coordinate 10,166, forward strand.
GGACTTCCTCGACCGGCGGCGCTTTTGCCGTCGGATCTTCTCGATAGCCATCTGTTTTTTGCTCTTTTCCTCAGAAAACTGGCTTTCGAGTTTCTCACAGAGCTCTCGGCGAGCTAGAAACCGGTTCATCGTCCTTGAGCGGTCTCTTTGGCATTTGACCTCGATTCCCGTTGGGGCATGCTTCAAATAGACGCAGGAGCTAGTCTTATTGATTTTTTGCCCACCGCTTCCTGATCCAAGGATGAATTTTTCAATGAGATCGTCTTCCTTGATCCCTAATTTCTCCATGCGGAGAAGGAGTTCGTCTTCTTTTTCTTTTGAAAGTGCCATGAAGAACCTAATCTTAGTAAAATATTTTGCTTGCGCTGAAAAAGTTTGACTTCCTCTACTTGCTGTTATAAAATGGAGGCATTAAGGAAACAACTGAATTCCTTATTTTTAGTAACTAACGTTTGCCCTAAAGTGTCTGCTCTAAGTTTTTCAGCTTTCCAAGCCCACATTTTTGCTGAACTATACAGTCTTATACAAGGGTCTTTTTGGAGAATTATCAATGAATCAAGCTCAACAAAATCAAAAATTATACGTCGGCAACCTCAATTTCGAGGCCAACGAGGATCAGGTCCGCGAATTATTCAGTAGTTTCGGCGACGTCCAAGACGTAAAAATCGTTATGGACCGTTTTACCGGCAGATCCCGTGGTTTTGCCTTCGTCCGTTTCGACACTGCAGAATCAGCTGTTAAAGCGAGAGAAGGTCTCAATGGCCAACCTTTCCAAGGCAAGACTCTTGTGATCGATTTGGCTCGCTCTGAACAGCGCGAACCACGCCCAATGGGTGAGCGCCGCGAGCGACCAGCTGGTGGTGGGTTCGGTGGCGGCGAAGGTCGACCACGTCGTGAGTGGGGCGGCAACGACCGCGGCGAAAGACGCGGTTTCGGCGGCCATGACCGTGGCGACCGTTTCCACGGCAGATAGTCGTATTCTAAAGCCCCTGGTTCTCAGGGGCTTTAATTTTTCAAGGTGTATCGCGTATAATTAGGGATCTGGTCTCTTCCAATCTAAGCATCGATCAATTTCTAACGTTTTGCAATAACTGCTAATGTCA
>CAZFWE010000029.1:0-11032 GCA_964522685.1 uncultured bacterium
GGTAGCCATGAGTCAGATGGCCTCCCGATCCGAGGCCTAGCCCCATCACTTTCTGGCTGCAGAGCAGTTTCCGGACTCGCTCATATTCTTCAGGCGTCAACTCATCAATTGATTTCTTCCCGAGAGCTTCCACTTCTTTATTCTGGATGCGGTGGACGAGGATCGACCAAAATGCGACAAGATTCGCATCGGCTCCAGAGTGGGGCTGGACATAAGCGTGTTCCGCACCAAAGATTTTTTTAGCCAGATCGACTGCGCAACTTTCGATCGCGTCGACATTCTCACACCCAGCGTAAAAGCGATGCCCGGGATAGCCCTCGCTATATTTGTCGGTCAAAAGGTTGCCCATGGCAAGCTGGACCGGGAGCGAGCTAAAATTTTCCGAGGCGATTAGCTTGAGATGCCGCCTTTGATCCTGCAACTCCTGGACAATGCTGGCTGCGATCTCCGGTAAAGAGTCGTGGATCGAGTCGAGCGAGGCAAAAAAGGCAATCGCCGAAGAGGTCCTTTCGGACTCTGGAGTCTTCGCAAAATAATTTTTTAAAAAATTCGATTCCATCGTTTTTTCTCCGCTTGTTAAAAACGACTTTACCCCATTTTGGAGGGCAAAGCAAATCCAAAAATCCCCTTGTCAAACAAAAGACTCTTGAGGTTTTCCTGGAAAGTTCGTATCATAGCTCTTAATTTTCAAAGGTAGCCACTCATGTTAAAATCGCTCAAGATCGTACTAGATATTCAAGAACTCGATATGAAGATGATCCGTCTTATGCGCCTGAAGAAAGAGCGTATGAAAGAACTCGAACATATCGACAACCTCCGCCAGGAACTCCGCGCACAGCAGTTGGAAAAAGAGTCGGAAATCTCTGAGCTCAGCCGTTCTATTTCGTCGCAGGAAATCAAGATCCATGAGATCAAGGAAAAGATCAAAAAACTCGAAGCCCGGCAGTCTTCGGTCAAAAAAGTGGATGAGTTCAACGCGATCACTCAAGAAATGACGCAAACCGAGCGCGAACGAATCGCCACCGAGCAGATCACTAGCGATCTCATCGACAAGCGAAATCTCGAAGAAGAGATCCTCGCTAAGATCAAGGAATCTCTAGAGCAATCAGAAGAAAGCAGCATCGCTCTTGAAAACGAGATTAGAGAGAGCATCCGCATGATCAATAAAGAAGGCTCCGACCTGAAAGAAGGCCGCGATCTTCTGGCAAAATCCGCCGACCCTGAAATCATGCGCATCTACCAACGCCTTTTAAACAATAAAAAGGATCGCGTAGTTGTCCCTATCGAGAATAGGACTTGCAGTGGCTGCCACATCGCCCTTACCGCCCAGCATGAAAATCTCGTGCGGAAAGGCGAGCGCCTTACCTTCTGCGAACATTGCTCCCGTATCCACTACTGGCAAGACACGGAAGATCTCGAGACTTCAGCGTCCCCAACCAAACGCCGTCGCCGTAAATTGGCAAATGTGACTTAAATCTTTCTTCGTTGTAAGGAAGCAAGGCGATCGCGCTTGAGGGTAACTCTTAAGCGAGGAAAGTCCGGACTTCACAGGAAAGGATACCAGATAACGACTGGGGAGTGCAAACTCACGGAAAGTGCAACAGAGACCATATCGCTAAAGCAGTCAAATGCATTAGACAGATTGAAAAGTTTGGCGTAAGGCGCCAATCGTTGCTCCGGGCAATCGGAGACGTTGTAAACCCTATCCGAAGCAAGGCTGAAAATAGAGCCGTTCGAATGCGTTCCGCATGAGGCTTGGAAGCTAGCCGCTTGAGGGATCTGGCGACAGGTCTCCCAGATGAATGACCGCCCTCGACAGAATCCGGCTTATCGCTTCCTTACAACGCTTTTTTGCACCTCGAAGGACCTTCTATTTTCCATCAAGGTGAGGCAGAAAATCCTTGTCCCCTAACACCTTTATGATGCTCCGAAGCAAGTAGTTATCGCCAAAACTGAGACAATAGTCTTTGAAGCCGATGCGTTGAAGCATTTTCTTATCCACAAGCCGCTTGATTTGTCGGGACAGTTCTGCGCCGTGCTTTCCTTGAAAGATCTCTTTCAAGTCATTCGATTGGATCATTTTTTTCTCGACAGCCATTCTCAATATTTTTGCTTCGACATCTGTGATATATTTTCTTTCGAGGGAGTGATTGATTGTGGGCACCAAAATTTCCTTGGCCAGATAGTCATAATCGCCATAGGAATCGATGATGAGCAATCGCAATTTTCAACAGATCGAATTTTGCACCACTGTCCTGATTGATGAAATTAAATAATTCATTCATATATTCATCAACGAGCACCCATTCTGGAGGTAGATGCTTAGATTTTGTGATTTGTAAATTTGACTTCCTGTATTGACCTGGAGTTTTATCTCCTTCCCCCTTTGGTGAAATAGGTAATCCCTCGACAACCATCCTATGAATTTCACTGGCAAAAGCTCGATTGATAGGTTGCTTTTTTACGTTATTTTCAATGAAATCCATGGCACTTTCGCTGTTTTGGATCTCTTTGACGCCCATAGGCACATCAACCGTCTCTTCCAACTTGGTCTCTATATACTCAAGAAGCGAAGTGTTATTTCTCTCGATGCGAGCTGAGCCGATACTCTCCAGCATATGGAAAATACTCTTGAGATTGAAAAAAACCTGGGAAGGAGTCGTTCCATCTAAACGTTTTTTCCGAAGATGATTTAAATCGATAATAAGGTCTGTTAGAGGAGAGTCAAAAGCAGGCTCTACCAGGCCCAAGCATAGTGTTTAAATTCGGCCTTTGTCATTTAACATCCCTTTCCTTCGATCTTTAACATCCGTAGCGTCAAAAGTTTAACATGGGATACTGTAAGTCCCTGAAAAACAACTAAATGCGATGACACATAAAGGCATGAATTTTAACAACGCGTTTTTGAAGATTTAGCATCGCTCTCTGGAATCCTTGCGAAAGACAAAGTAAAATATTCTTGTAATGCGCAAGAAGTGTGTAAATTGCCCATGATAATATCGATTTATCATTGAATATCAGAGAACTGTGACTATAAGCTATAAGAATCAAGAACTCTCGTCCTTGTAAAGCTTCCTCCCATCTATTTTAGACGCATCTTCTATAGCGGGAAGAGTATGTATTATGAAAAATTTTGGTTATAGACAAATCTGACAGCGAAAGCGCGGATGAGAGGCTCCTGTTATTCAACCCCGCGTACCGCTTTTTTTCTGATACATCCAAAGCAAGATGACCGGCGCGATGAGGATTAGATTGCCAAAAGCAATCGAGAGTCCATAGCGAAGTTCAGAGCCTACATCGACACCTTCGGGATGTTCGAATCCCACGATAATCGTTGCAATGGATCCCAAAAGCCCCACAATGCAAGAAAGAGTCCGCAGTCCCCTTGGAATCCGGTAGGTCATTGTTTCTTTATGAGGCCGTCCCAGTTTGAGGGCAGAGAGAAAGAGAAGCGCATACATGAGCATATAAAGTCCCGTACTCAGGGCCGTCATAAACCAATAGAACGCGTTGATACTGGGCATCAAGACAATCGCAAGGCAAAAGAAAGAGACTAAAATAGCTTGCGCAATGAGAATCCGAACAGAAACGGCATGCTTGTTCCGGAGCGTGAAATAAGGAGGCAGAAACCCGAATTCGGCCGCCTGCAATAATCCTTTCGCTGGAGAAAGAAGCCAATTGATCATGCCTCCGGTGCTTCCGATGATGATCAGCACGGCGAGGATCGGGATCAGAAACGGAATGTGAAAAGCGTTGAAAAACATCGTAAACGATTGCATGACGCCATCGACGAGATGAAGATCATTCTTAGGAATCACTACTGCAATCGAAAGAGCTCCAAAAATCATCGTCGCAAGAAGGATCACGACGGAAAAACCAATCGCCTTGGGAAAATTCTTTTGCGGGTTTTCGATATCGCTCACATGGACGCCGGAGAGTTCCATCCCCAAAAAGGAAGCCATGATCGCGATGAGGACAGACCAATTGCCTGCGTCTTTCAATGAAGGAACAAGCGCATCGAGTGAAAACGAAACGGCGATTTCGTTCCCAGCAAAGATCCATCCGATTCCGAGCAAAATCAAGAAGAACATCGGGAAAAGGGTGCCGATAGTGCCGCAGCACGAATTGACCTTGGCCGATACCCGGATGCCCCGTAAATTAAGAAGGGTCAGCCCCCAGAAAATCGAAAGGATCACAAGGGATAGAAAGAGCTTATTTTGCGCCAAGGCTGGATCGACCAAATAAGCAGCAGTGCCGGCGATGAAGGATAGAATCGTGGGATACCAGACCATCGTGTTGATCCACTGCAGCCAAACAGCCAACATACCAGCCTTCTCACCGAACGCATGCCGCACCCAATGAAAAACGCCCCCATTCTCGGGATACCGAGAAGAAAATTCCGCGGAAACCAGAGAAATAGGGATCAGAAAAATTACGGCGGATAGCAGAAAGAAAAAAATGAGCGAACTGCCAAACAAAGCGGTCATCGGCAAATTGCGGATGCTGTCAATGGCTGCAACGATCAGGAGAACGAGAGAAAAAAGGGAAATCTTGCCCATAGTTGGCAATATTCTCCCCTAAATAAGAATTTAGAGCTAGTTACTTTTGCTCAGCCTTGAAGGAAAAGGGAATGCCAGGATGCGCTAAAGTAAGGCTTCCTTTGTAATTCGCATTTTGAAGGGAAAAGCCCCCTATGGCGGCATATAAACCGCAAATGAATAGGGTATGAATTGTCATGGTTTCGATGACAAGGCCCCCCATCACATGGCCGCCAAAGAGGCAAAAAGCCCCGGCGACGAGCAAAAGACCGATGGCGATCAGGAAATAAGCCGCTACTTTTTTAATTCTACTGTCTTCCTCTGGAGACTCAGGCTTATCCTTCTCCATCGTAACGATCACCCGAAGAGGCTCTTGTCGATTTAAATTAATTAATGGATATTGCGCATTCATAATCTCACCATTTTTTTATTTTATTGAAATTATACACAAATAAAAACAAAATTCAATAAAAGTAATTTGTTTACTTTTGATGCAAGTTAAAAGTAAAAGGCAAGCCTGGATGCGCTAAAGTAAGAGCTCCCTTGTAATCGGAATTTTGAAGGCTGCACCCTCCTAACACCGCAGATAAACCACAAATGAACACGGTCTGGACAACCGAGGGCTCGGCGATCAAAAGAATCCCCATCGATTGGCCGACAAGCAGCCCAAAAGCGTTAGCCATGAGCAAAAGCCCAAGACCAATGATAAAGTAAGAAGCGACTCTTTTAATTTTTTCCTGCATAGATTCCTCCGCAGAAGCGCCAGGAACAGCCTCCTCGTTCCGATCGTTGAAATCGGCTTGTGAAGGCTTTTTCTCCATCCGCATCACAATATTAATTGGATCCCCTTTCGGAGGGAAAATATTTATTGGAACTGACGACATAATTAAACCTTAGTTGCTTTTTACTAAGATTATACAATAATTAACAATTAAAACAATCTAATTAATTAATTATTTGCTACGAGGGTGGGTTTTTTCATAGACATCCCTCTTAAGTTTAGGGGAGACATGGGTGTAGATCGTAGTGGTGGATAAAGAGGCGTGGCCGAGGAGAAGCTGGATGGTCTTGAGGTCCATGCCCTGTTCGAGCCAATGGGTCGCGATGGTATGGCGGATCGTGTGAGGGGTGATCTGGTCGGAAAGACCACTGGCCTTTAGGTAAGCCGCAAAGTTCCGATCCACAGAGCGAGAGGAAAGACGGGTCCCCCATTTATTTAAAAAAATCGCTTGGCTGTCTTTTTCCTCTCGCTCAGGGTGGTTTAGATACTCGAGAATCCATTGGGCCGCGGACTCTGTAATCGGAGTCTGCCGCATTTTTTTCCCTTTTCCATAGATCGAGAGAACGAGATTTTTTGCATCAAATTGTTTCCGGTCTAGGCCGACGAGCTCGCTCAAACGCAATCCTGAGCTGTAAAAGAGCTCCATGATCACCCGGTCGCGGAATCCGAGATGATTCGAAAGATCTGGTTGGGCAAAGAGAATTTGGACCTGCTCGTAGGTCATGGAATAAGGAAGCTTCTTTTCTTTTTTAGGGCTATCAATCTCCTCGAGAGGGTTTTCGGAAACCATTTTTTCTCGCATGGCGAACTTGTAGAAACTCCGGAGAGAGGAAAGGCGCCTGAGAACCGTCCGGTTAGAGGCTTTTTTCTCATAGAGGTCGGCCAAATATCGACGGACGATCCGCTTAGAGATGGCGTTTAAAGATCTCCCCTCAGGACAAACGAACGCGGCAAAGGAACGAAAATCGATCGAATAGCCGCGAAGAGTGTGTTCCGAGGCCCCTTTTGAAAGGCGGAGATAGATCAAAAATCGATCGACCGCTTCTGAAAAGTCCATTGAATCCTTAAAGGTTCTCCTGCTATACTGATAGCACAAATATGATTACATTAACCAATATTTCCAAGCGCGTCGGAGGAAGAACCCTCTTTGAGGACGTAAACTTTACTTTCAACGACAATTGCCGCTACGGATTGACGGGACCAAACGGCTCCGGCAAATCGACACTCCTGAAGATCGTAATGGGAGTTGAACCACCCACTTCTGGAACAGTGTCTCTTCCCAAACGAGTCGGCTTCATGAAGCAGCAGATCGAAGAGTTTGCCGATTGCACGATCATTGACACGGTGATCATGGGGAACAAGCGCCTTTGGGATGCGATGGCTGAACGAGACCGCCTCTACGAGATGGAGATGACTGATGCCATTGGGATGCGGCTTGGCGAACTCGAGGAGACCATCGCAGAAGAAGATGGTTACAGCGCAGAAAGCGAAGCCGAAACATTCCTTGCAGGGATGAGCATTCCCGAAGATTTCTTCCGTAAGAAAATGTCTGAAATCCCGACTGATCGGCAATTCCGCGTCCTTCTTTGCCAAGCGCTCTTCGGCAATCCGCAAGCGCTTCTTCTCGATGAACCGACCAACCACCTCGACCTCGAATCGATTTCTTGGCTGGAAGCGTTCTTGCATAACTACCAAGGAACACTCGTCGTGGTCAGCCACGACCGCCACTTCCTCAATTCGATTTGCACACAGATCGCCGACATAGACTATGAAACAGTCATCACTTATCCAGGCAACTACGATGCGATGCTCGTCGTCAAAACAGCTGTCCGCTCCCGCGCAGAAGACGAGAACAAGGCGAAGGGAAAAAAAATCTCCCAATTGAAAGAATTCGTCGCAAAATTCGGAGCAGGCACTCGCGCCAGTCAGGTTCAATCGCGGATCCGAGAAATCAACCGGCTCCAACCGATGGAACTGAAAAAATCGAACATCCAGCGCCCCTACATCCGGTTCATCAATCCGGAAAAACCTTCGGGCCAAGTCGTCTTCAAGCTCGATCAGATTTCCAAATCGTATGGCGATAATCAAGTGATCCGGAAATTCTCTTGCGAGATTCACCGCGGCGATAAGGTTGCAATCATCGGAAACAACGGCCGTGGGAAAACGACTCTCCTCAAGCTGCTCGCAGGTGTTGTAGAACCCGATAGCGGCCATATCGTCCTCGGCGCCAATACCGATATCGGTTATTTCCCACAGAACCACCACGACGCGCTCAATAAGCACTCCGACCAATCGGCCTTCGATTGGCTGAAGGGCCGTAAACAGATCGTCTTCGACCAAGATGCCCGCGGCATCCTCGGCAAAATGCTCTTTTCTGGCGACGATGCCTTCAAGCCGCTACAAGCTCTATCCGGCGGAGAGACTGCGCGCCTGATCCTCGGTGGGCTCATCCTCACGACACCGAACACGCTGCTTCTCGACGAGCCAAATAACCACCTCGACCTCGAGGCGGTCTCCGCTCTCGCTTGGGGACTTGAAGATTTCAAAGGGACTGCCATCGTCGCATCCCACGACCGTGGAATGATCGATGATTTTGCGACCAAGATCATCGCTTTCGAAGACGATGGCCTCCATTTCTTCCAAGGGCCGCTCGAGGAGTATTTTAACAAAAAAATGCTAACGCGGAAGTAATATTTGACTTTCACGAAGCGCAAATTTCTTCAGCTCCCTGATAAGCTACGGCACAGAAAATGCGCCGAACTTCTCCGAAAATTCTACGATCTCCTCGCGAAGAAAGAACCCTACGATCTCGACTATTATAATACGCTCCTTTCCTGGATGCATCTACTACCGCAAGAGACGTTCGACCTCAAAACCCTTTCCGACCGGTACCATTGGCATTTAGAGGCGGCGGACCTCTCTTTGAAAGAACATAATCTTCTGCCGGTGATCCGAACCGGAGACAGGACAGCAAAACTCGAGTTCTCGCCTGTCGCAATTTATCTCGACCGGGTCCGCTCGGCCTATAATGTGGGAAGCATCTTCCGTACCACTGAAGCGCTCCGCATCGGCCAAATCCATTGCTCGGAAAAAACGCCATTCATCGACAACGAAAAAGTGCAGCGGACCGCGATGGGCGCGGCTGAACTGGTCCCCAGCTTTCAAAACACGCCTTTTAATCAATTGCCCAGGCCGTTCATCGTCATGGACACTTCGGAAGAAGCCATTCCCCTTTCCGAATTTCTCTTTCCTGCGAGGTTTACTTTGATTCTAGGAAACGAAGAATATGGAGTTTCCTCCCTGCTTTTGACCGAAGCCGACTATTTAATTGAAGTGCCGATGTTCGGCGCAAAGAATTCGTTGAATGTCGCTTGCGCATTTGCGATCGCAGCTGCCGAAATCCGCCGCCAATTTTCTCTATCCTAGTTTATCTTAGACTCTGCTACAGTCCGGAGCATGATCGACCTCGAATTTAGAGCTGAAACGCTCGCCCAAAAGATCAAACACTATCTAATCACCCAGAGCGGCCACATGATCGAAAGTGCGCCGATGGAGGAGTTTTATCAGGCCTTTTGCACGGCTCTTCGCGAAGAAGTAATGATCAACTGGATGGCCACTTTGGAAACGATCCGGATGAAAAAAGTGAGGATCGCCCACTACTTTTCGATGGAGTATCTTCCGGGCAAATTAACGGGAAATAATTTCACGAATATTGGAGCGCAGGAGCTGGTGAAAGCGGTACTTATAAAACTCAACCGCAACTTTAGCGAATTCATTGCTTGCGAGCCAGACCCAGGCTTAGGCAATGGGGGGCTCGGAAGGCTTGCCTCCTGTTTTCTCGATTCCATGGCGACATTGCATATGCCCGCTCGCGGATACGGCCTCCGCTATCAATATGGCATTTTCGAACAGGAGATTTGGAACGGTGTGCAAGTAGAAAAACCCGATTGCTGGCTTCTGAATATGAATCCCTGGGAAGTGCGGCGGGATTCATTTGCCGCAAGCATCAACTTCCACGGGAAAATGATTCCAGCAAAAAATAAACATGGAGAAGAGATCTTCCTTTTGGAAGAAGAAGAAGAAGTGAGAGCACTCCCTTATGACACCCCGATTGTAGGATACGCCGAAAAGGACAATTTTAGCGTGATCCCTCTCAGACTGTGGTCGACCAAGGAATCTCCCCGCAATTTCCAATTGCAAAGATACAACGCGGGGCTGCTCGACCAGGCAGCGGAAAACACCTCGCTTACCGATGTTTTATATCCGAACGAAAATAACGAACTCGGTAAACGGCTCCGTTTGAAGCAAGAATTTCTCCTCGTTTCCGCTTCACTACACGACATGATTCGACGACATATCTCCGTATATGGAGATCTGACCCATTTTGCCGATAAGACACGCATCCAAATCAACGACACTCATCCAGCCCTAACAATCGCCGAACTCGTCCGAACCCTGACAAAAAACCACGACTATACTTGGAAAGAAGCAATGAATGCTGTCCAAGAGATCTGCAGCTACACAAATCACACCATTTTAAAAGAAGCATTGGAGGAATGGAATGAACACCGCCTCCAAGATCTGCTTCCCCGCCAGCACAACATCATCCAGCGGATTAACTTCGAATTCCTAAACACAGTCCGCGCTCGATTTCCCAACGATGAAGCCAAAGTGCAAAGAGTTTCTATTTTGGAAGGGACACAAGCGCGGATGGCCAATCTCGCAATCGTCGGCTCGCACAAGATCAACGGCGTAGCAAAGCTCCACAGCAAGATTTTAAAAGAAATCGTCTTCAAAGACCTCGCAGACATTTTTCCAGAAAAGTTCACCAATGTGACCAACGGGGTCACCCAGCGGCGCTGGCTCCTCTACGCGAATCCCCTTCTGGCCCAATTCATCATCCAACGGATTGGCAAAGATTGGATCGTCGATTTCCCCCAAATAGCGCGTCTTTCTGAATACGCCTCCGACCGAAAATCGCAAGAGGAATTTCTGGCGATCAAACGGGCGAATAAGGAATCGCTGATCGACTTTCTCAAGACGGAAAACTGCATCCGCAGCCAAAGTGGAAAAATCCTTTCTCATACCCATCCTCTCACTGCAGACTCACTCTTCGACATCCAGGTTAAAAGGTTCCACGAATACAAGCGGCAACTTCTCAATGCACTCCATCTCATCATGCTCTACCAAGAACTCAAAGTGAATCCCGAGTCCCGCATCGTCCCTCGATTTTCCCTTTTTGGCGGCAAAGCAGCTCCCGGCTACGAAAAGGCAAAGCAAATCATGCAGCTCATCGCAGCGATCGGCCGAACCATCCACCGCGATCCAGTTTCTTGCAAAAAATTAGCAGTGGCGTTCATCGAAAATTACAATGTGACAAAAGCGGAGCTGATCATTCCGGCGGCGGATCTTTCCGAACAAATTTCGATGGCGGGCTGGGAAGCTTCAGGGACCGGCAACATGAAATTTGCCATGAACGGCGCTCTTACCATCGGAACCGAAGACGGGGCGAACATCGAAATGCGAGAGGCCGTCGGAGATCGCTGGTGGCCCTTTGCGTTTGGCTCTTCAGCCGAAGAGAACCGGCAACCCTATTCTGCTTGGGATATCTACATTCACGACGAGCCGATCCGCCGCGCGATCGATTCTCTCAAAGATGGAACCTTTGCGGAAACTCCCGCAGCAATCGCCGCATTTGCCCCTATCCACTACG